>DASYZW010000712.1:0-9231 GCA_035945915.1 Verrucomicrobiia bacterium
TCGGCCGTGCGAATGACATTGGCGGCATTGACATTGAGATGGACCGTTGAGGGCGCCGGGTTGGCGAGCAGTTGCATGCCGCATACGTAAAAAACCGGTTGCGCGGTGTTGACCGTGCCTTGAATCCAGAATCCGCTGCAATTGGTTGCAGCCGGGATACCCAGGGCCGAGAGCGGGACTGTAAAATGTTGCCAGACATTTGTCTGCAATTGGCCGAGCGAATATTGCGCGGGTGGCGAGCCGTCAAGCGGTCCGCCCACTTGTAACATCTGGCCCCCGCCCGGGCCGCCATTGATCCAGAAATCCAGGGCGCGGTACGGGGCGGTTGGGAAGTCGGCGTGGCCAAAATAAACGGCCTGATAATTGGTTGTGTCAATCACGCTGACGCAATTACTTCCGCCGTACGTGGCGCTGAAATTTAGCGACGACGCCCAGCCATAGTTTTGGAAACCGTTGACAAGGTAGCCCTTATAGATTGGCAGGTTCGCCTGGGCGAACGCATCCATGGAATAGAGCAGGGGAAGAAGTGACAAAAACGCGCGAAAAGGGCGGCTTAGGAACGGCATAGACTGGCAGAATATACATCAGATCTTCAATATGCGAAGCCACCAATTTATGGGACAAGGGGAACCGGTTATTGGGTAGTCCGATTTGTAGAGGTATCCGGTCCGGATTATATTATCACTTTTGCTGCGCCGATGATTCGATCTTTTTCTTTACTTCACAACGTGCCGGCGACAGCCTGCGTGCGAAACAAAATTTCACCATGAGATGCCCGCCCATATTCATTTTTCTTTTTGTCTCTTTCGTAAGTGCTTTATCCATGTGCGCCCGGCCGATGGTGTTTCCGGAAGTGACTGATTTACCCGTCCAAACAAATCTGCCGGACGTGATGATGATGGATGATGGCGCACGGGTCACGACCCTGGCGCAGTGGCACGAGCGGCGTGAGGAAGTAAAGGCGATATTGGAGCACTACGAGTTGGGCCATCCGCCGCCGCCGCCGAACAACGTAAAGGGGAAGATCATCCAATCGCATGACTATTTGGGTGGGACAGCGAGATATCGATTGGTGCACCTAAGCTTCGGTCCACACCGAAAGTTGGGATTGGACATCGCAATTTTCACGCCCGTTGGAAAAGGACCGTTTCCTACGATCATCAATCCTTCATTTTTCATGACGCCGGGCGTGAATTTCACGAATTCGCCGGCCGCCGACGCCATGGCGCACCGTCCCGCGCATTTGTTCACGACGCCCGTGGATCCGGCGCAGGCGGCGATGGGATTTTCGAATCAGCTTTCGCGTGGCTACGCAATTGTAACCTACCGATATACCCAATGCGGTGAGGACAATCCAAATTTCCGCACGAATTCATTTTATCCCGCTTATCCAGGCTATGACTGGGGCGTGTTAATGGGCTGGGCGTGGGGTCTTTCTCGCGTGGTGGATTATGTGGAAACCCGGAAATTTGCGGACAAAAGAGAAATCATCGCGCTGGGTCACTCGCGCCTGGGCAAGCTCGTGATGGTGGCTACGGCGTTTGATGAACGCATCTCACTTGGTGCGCCGGCGGGCTCGAGCGGGGCGGGGACCGGAGCGTATCGCTTTTGCGGGCCGGGGCGCGGTGGCAAGGAAGGCATCGAGGACATGACGCGAAAATTTCCGTATTATTTTGTGCCGCGGTTGAAGGAATTTACGGGACAGATGGATAAGCTGCCGTTCGACGCTTATTGGTACGTCGCGCTCACGGCGCCGCGTCCATGGATTTCCATTGAAGGCACTGACGACCAAAATTGCGTGCCCAATGCGGTAAAACAAACTGTGCTCGCGGCCAGGCCGGTTTATGAATTTCTGGGGGTGAGCGCAGATCGGGTAGGCGTCAATTTCGAAAAACATCGTCACGCTTTGACCGCCGGGGATTGGGATGCGGCGTTGGATTTTGCGGACCAACAATTGCGGGGCATTGACCATCGGCGCAAGTTTGATCCATTTCCGGACGATGGTTCGACCGATAAATGAAATTGGCGTCTATCGATGTGAATGATCCGCGCCGCCGGATGGTCGGTTGCCCCGCTCCAGGACGCGTGGGCGGAATCGGGAAATCATGGCGCCGATACACAATTTTGGTATTGACGCGAATTGCAATGGTGTTGCTGACGCTTGTATTTGCGGGATGCAAAAGCGGGAGTAGCGCTGGGCACGCTCGTCCATCGTCCGTTTTCAACGTGCGCGATTTTGGCGCCGTCGGCGACGGTACGAATAAAGACACGTCAGCCTTTCAAAAGGCATTTGATGCGACTGCGTCCAAGGGCGGGGGCGAGGTCCTGGTGCCGCCGGGGAATTACCTGATTGGCAGTGTCCAGATGGGCAGCCACACAATTTTGATGCTTCAAACGGGCGGCGTCATCACAGGCAGCGCGGACTTGTCCGATTATCCAATGACCGACGTGCGTTGGGAAGGGCGTTGGGAACCTGGACATCGCGGACTTATTTACGCTACGAACGCGGATGACATCAGCATTGCCGGGCCGGGCCTAATTGTGGGCAATCCCAAGGTGGCCGCGCCACAAAATCCCCGCGGAGCCGTCGTGCTCGAATGTGTTTCCTGCCGGAGCGTCCATTGGGACGGATTTTCCATCTCACAAGGAGGCAACTGGGCCACGCATCCAGTCTATTGTAGCGATGTCGTGATTCATGGTGTGAAGATCGCCGGGAGGCGCGATGGAATTGACATTGATTCCTGCAGGAATGTTCTTATCAGTGATTGCGACATCAATACCGGCGATGATTCCATCAGCCTCAAGTCCGGTCGCGGCGCGCAGGCAGTGGCCATTGGCCGGGCGACTGAGAATGTGGTTATTACCAACTGCACCCTCGTGGACCGGCGCTTTGCCTGTGTCGGCATCGGCAGCGAGACGTCCGGCGGAATTCGCAATGTGAAGATCGTCCATTGCCGCATGACCGCCGGCTCCTGCGCGATCTATATCAAGACGCGAATTGGCCGCGGCGGAGAGATTGAAGGAATTTTTGGCAATGACCTGGACATTTTGGGTGGCGGCTTTTTGCGGGTTAACCTGGTTAGCTCGGGTAATTCAAATACAGCGGATGATCCGGTCCCGGGTTTGGCGGGTTATCCGCAAGGAAAGAACTTCCGCTTTTCAAATGTTCGTTTAAAAAGCGTTACAGTCCTTGCTGATCTCAGCAAGATATCGCCGGAACGGCCATTGGACGGTTTCAGACTTTCCGGGATCAGCGGCACATGCGCCAAAGGCATTTTATTGGCGAACATTATGAATGAGAATGTCACTAACATTCATGTCTCTGGATATAAGGGATCGCTGATTACCGGGACGAACGTCCAGGCTCCGCGCAGTCAGTGAAATTTTTGCCTGGGTGCGGCGGTTGCCTGGTCAGGACACGACCGCCAGCGGCAGCGTGATAGTGAAGGTGGCGCCCTGGTTGCGACCGGCACTTTCGGCGGCAATCGTCCCGGAATGTAAATGCACAAGGTTTTTAGAAATGGCCAGGCCAAGGCCGAGGCCGCCGAACCGGTGCGATCCGTTACTGTTCGCATGGTCACCCTGTGCGAATGCCTTAAATACGCGGGCCGATTCTTCAGGTGTCATGCCGATGCCGGAATCGGTGACCCGAATGATCAGGTCGCCGCCTTGTTTTGGTAAGATAAAACTTTTGACGCGGATGGTTCCCCTGGGTGGCGTGAACTTCACGGCGTTCGTCAAAACATTCCAAAAAATCTGTTGCAGACGAACGGGATCCCCGTTGACCGTGCAATCGGCTGCGTTTAAGTCGAGGTCCAATTGAATCGATTTTCTTTCGAGCTCTGCGCGGACCGTCTCCAAGGCGTCCCGCAAAATCCTATGCGCGCTCACGTCCTCGCGCTGCAAAACCAGTTTGCCCGCGGTCACCCGGGTCAGGTCCAAAAGGTCATCGATCAGCCGGGCTTCCAATTCGATGTTCTTGCGAATGGTCTCAAAGCTTTGACGGATATCTTCCGGCAATTGGTTGTCGCACGCGAATTCGCTGGCGATCAACAGGACCGGACTTAAAGGAGTTCGCAATTCATGCGAGAGCGCCGCCAAAAATACGTCCTTCGCCCGGCTGGCCCTTTGCGCCTCGTCACGGGCGCGCTTTAACTCTTCCATGGAATCGCGGGCCTCGTATTGTCGTTGCCGCGCGCGCAGGGCTACCTCAAGCGCGCTGACCAGTGTGCCGGGACGAAACGGCCGCTCGAGCAAGGTCACATTTCCGCCGGGGCCAAAAATGCCCAATCGGCGCAATTGCATTTTGCTGGTCTCGCCGCCGCGGGTCGCGAGAACAATGGGAATGTCCGACCATGACGGCTGCCCGCTCAGCAATGAAAGAAGCTGTCGAATGGAGGCATCACCGAGGGTTTCTTCCGCCAATATTACGGCCCCGCATCCATGGCCGATTTCATTGCATAATTCCTGCACATTGCGGCAGATTTCCACGGATTGGCCGGCTTTAATCAGGAATTCCGCTGTCAAGTGGGCATCAATCCCGGTGGGCGCCAGAATCAAAATGCGTCGTTCGTCGTCGTTCAGCGCGACCGGTCCCGGGATTTCCAGGGAAAAGGCAGAGTTCGTCCCAATCATTTGACCTACTTGGACTTAAGAAACGTTGGAACGCCGGTCAGGACGCCCTGCAATTCAACCAATGGCAATCCCACTTCGATCCCCCTTTCGCTGATGATCATTTCGCGGATGGTGCGCTCGTGGCTGCCACTGCGCTTCTTGATGACGGCCAGCGCCTGTTTGACTGCGCCGAGCGCCTCGAAATAACGGATCGTCAGGACGGTGTCCGCCAGGTAGGTCAAATCAACCGCGGATTGCATGGGGCCAATAAGGCCCTGCTGAGCCAGGATCATCAGGGAAATGACGCCCTGCTGGCTCAAATAGGACAACAATTCGTGCAGTTGCAGGTTCAAGTAATTTTCCGCCGGCATCGCGTTGAGATAACCATTGATGCTATCGATTACCACCATGCGGATGTTATCTTTGGTAACGGCCATGCGAATCCGGTGCGCGAGTTCGCCGGGGGAAATTTCAGCCGGGTCAATCTGCTGGATTTTTATCGTGCCGTTTTCGATATAAGGGCGCAGGTCCAGTCGCAATTTGGTCGCCCGATCGACGAGCGTGCCGGTCGTCTCATCAAAAATGAACATCAAAACTTTTTCGTTGTGGCTCGCGGCAACCGCGGCGAATTGCAGGGCGAGGGTGGATTTGCCGGCGCCCGGCGGTCCGATGAACATATTGCTTGTGCCGCGGTCCAGGCCGCCGCCCAGCAAAGAGTCCAGGGCCTTGATACCGCTCGAAAAGCATTCCCGATTGAAATCCACACGATGTTCCGCCGCGACCAGGCGCGGGAAAATTTGCAGGCCTCCCTTTTGGATGACGAAATCGTGGTTGCCTTCGCGAAAACTCATGCCGCGGACCTTTTCCACGCGCAATTGCCGCCGGGCGATTCCGTATTCGGGCGACGACCGGCTCAATCGAATCACGCCGTGCGCGATGCTATCGACTTGCAAATCGCGCGCGTTGGCGGAGAGATCATCCAGCAGCAGTACGGTGCATTTGCGCCCCGAAAAATATTGTTTTAACCGCAAAATCTGCCGGCGATACCGCAGCGGCGTTTCCGACAACATCCGCATTTCCGATAGCGAATCGAAAACAACACGTTTCGGCCCGACGCGTTCTACCTCGTCCAGCAGCGTCTTGGTGGTTCGGTTTAATTCGACGTCCGCCGGATGGAAAAATGTGTTCTCGGACTCCTGCTTGAGACTTTGCTCG
Source organism: Verrucomicrobiia bacterium (assembly GCA_035945915.1). Classification (GTDB taxonomy): domain Bacteria; phylum Verrucomicrobiota; class Verrucomicrobiia; order Limisphaerales; family UBA11358; genus UBA11358. Next base: position 5,830 of record DASYZW010000712.1, read on the forward strand.
ACGGCCGACAATTCGAACACGTTGATCGGCTTTAAATCCCATCCGTGCGAGGCTGCGGAGGCGTCCAATTCCTCCTTGGTTTCCGAAAGGGTGAAGTATAAGGAAGGCTCCCCGCGAGCCGCGCCCTCCAGCAGGAATTTCAGCGCCAGTGTTGTTTTTCCAACACCCGGATCTCCTTTTAGCAGATAAATGCGGTTTTCCGGCAAACCACCATCAAGAATATCGTCTAAACCATCGACACCGGTAGCACACCTTGGATGTGAACTCATAGATCTATCTATCACCCGTCCTCATTGTTTGATAAGACCCTAATTTACGCATCAGAAGTGTTGTGTCAAGGGGCTGAAAATCCGAAATGAAGTTTTTAATTCTCGGTAGAGCGCTTGATTTAATTGGGTTACTGTACTGAGTTTGAGATTGGTTTCACGGTCGTTGCAACGGAAGCGCGGGATGGAGCAATCAGTTATTGCGGATATTTCTTTTTGTGATTTGATATAGAGCACCTTGATCTGGGGCCGGCTTCGACCTGGTTTTCGATTGCAGCCTGCGCGTGCGCGGATTATTGTGGCTTGTGAAAAAGCCTATTGCTCACATAGTTCTTCTCTCCGTATTTACTGTCCTCGGTGTTTCACTGTCAACCGCCGACCAGGTTACCCTTGGGAATGGCGACATATTGAATGGGAAGGTGATTACTGTAACGACGAATTCCCTCGTGATCCAGGACGATACACTGGGGACGTTGACCCTGGCACGTGCCAAAATTTCCAACGTTACATTCGGCGCCGCAACTGCGGCTGCGCGATCCCTTGCAATGCCTAATATCGTTCAAAAAAAACCAGAGGCAGACTTTGAGGCAAATTCAAATTCGGACCTGGCGGCAATTGCCCGCGAAATTCGCGAGCACAGCAATCTCGTGCAACATGTCGAGGCTCAGATCCTCGGTTCGAGCGCCAGCCCGGAAGCAGCCAGTAAATTCAACGAGCTGTTGGATGAATTGAGCAGCGGGCAACTCGATATGAACGGATTGCGGGCCCAGGCCCAATCCGCGGCCGATCAATTGCGGGATTATAAAAAAGAGATGGGGTCGGATGCGGGTGAAGAAGTCAACGCCTACCTGGCAATTCTCAATGGTTTCCTTCGCGAAACCGCCCCGACAAATGGCGCGGCGCCTTGATTCGTCTAACGCCAATCAATTCAATAGCGCTAATCGTCTTTTGACTTCGCCGGGCGCAATGCGGCGGCAAACTTTTTTAGAAATTCAGAACGTTCGTGTTGAAATTCAGGGTCGAACACTGATTTACCAGTAATCAAGCGCGTCAATTGCGGGAACGCAACCGGAAACATCGTCAGTGAACGTATTGTGAGCATGACGTGGCGCGGGTCGAACTCGGACGAAATTTGGCCCCGCTCCTGGCGCTGGCGAATGCGTTGGAGTCCTTGCGCCGTGGACTCGAGGCGTTCAGCTTCGTCAATGACTTTTTGAGGATCGCTTTCCAGGGCTTCCCATTGAAACAGGCGGACCCAGTCGGCGTCTTTGCAGGCGGCCTCGAACCAAAAAGGCAGCGTTTCCTCCGGGTCGCCCGACAACGTTTCAGCCCAGGACCTGCGTTCGGAAAGTTTCCGGCGAAGGACGGCTTTGAAGAGATCTTCTTTATCGCCGAAGTAATGGTAAAGCATCCGCTTGTTGATGTTAGCGCGGCGGGCAATGACATCCACGCGGGCGCCGGCAAATCCCTTGGCGGCAAATTCCTTGAGGGCAGCGGACAAAATGCGCTCCCGGGAACGACTGGGGTTTCTCGGCGGAGGCGGGCTTTTCTTTGAGGCGGCAGCGGCCATGCGCGAACAAGTAACCAATGAGTTACTTTAAACGCAAGCTATTTCGATGAATGCGGGCGGCTGCCGGCCCGTTTATTTGCGCGCGCCGGCGCTTTCGCGGACCTCCATCTCGCGCATCATTTTGATGGCGGCCTCACGGGAAACGCCGTGCGAAACAGACAGGCCAAACCGGCGTTGCAGGTATTCATCCAGCCGAATCCAGCTGTCTCCATCCTTCACCTGGCCGGTCCAGGCGCAAATGGTCACGAAATGCTGGAGTTTTTCCAGCCGGAACAATATGAAGATGATGAAGATGAGGGCAACGGCAACGGTGCCAATCAGGATGACCGTGGCGATCTGTCCGGAAATTGCGTCGTCTTCAGTCCGCAGGGCGCGGCTGTTCAATTGGTTTTCTTCGTCCTGGCTCATCTGGAACAAAACGCGATTGATTTGATCCATCGTATTTTTGCCTTCCGACGTGAGCGAAACCGCGAGCATATCCGGCAAGTTCGCCGGTTCTTTCATTTTATCAGGGTCGATGCCCAGGCGAATAGTAATCAGGTCCTGCAATTGGGAAAGGTTGGTCTGCTGGGTGGTGCTTTTACCCAGGAGGTCCTGTAATTGGACGATGTCCTTCTGAACCGACGCCATCGCGGTTCCGTAGGAACTCAGGTAGTCATTGCCGCCGGCTAAAAGATAACTGCGGCGTTCGGTTTCCGCATCCAGGAGGTGCAATTGCGTTTGTTCAACAAGGTTCACGACTTTGTAAGTGTGTTCGACCTGGAAAAATGATTCCTGATACCGGCCGCTGGTTTCGCGAACTAGCCAGCCAATGGTCAGCAGAGCCAGCAACGGAAGCGATAAACCGAGGAAGAATAGGATTTTATTTGGGCTTCTGACTGCTTTCATGGGTTGTTAGGTTATTTCGGGTTTCTGATTGTGCCACTGGGTCTTTTGCTCGTAGGCGTGAGCTATTCGCAGAATCAATTCCTCCCCGAAAGGCTTGCCGAGCAGTTGCAAGCCGATGGGCAGCTTTGGGCTTTTGGTGAAACCGCACGGCACACTGATGCCGCATATCCCCGCCAGGTTGCACGAGATGGTGAAGATGTCGGATAGATACATTTGCAACGGGTCATCCGCCTTTTCGCCGATTTTAAACGCGGCCGTGGGACTCGTGGGAGTGATAATGGCATCCACCTTTTCAAAAGCATCCAGGAAGTCCTTTCGAATGAGGGTACGGACCTTTTGGGCGCGCACGTAATAGGCGTCGTAATAGCCGCTGCTCAAAACATAGGTTCCCAGGATCACTCGCCGCTTGACCTCATGACCGAAGCCGGCGCCGCGAGTACGGCTGTAAAGTTCCCGGACGTCCGAGGCTTCGGCGCGGGCGCCATACCGGACGCCGTCAAAACGCGCCAGATTCGCCGATGCTTCAGCCGTCGCAATAATATAATAAGTCGCCACCGCATAGTCCGTATGCGGCAATGAGATCTCGACGGTTTCCGCTCCCATGTCTTGAAGCGTTTTCACGGCGGCATCGACTGCAAATTTGATCTCCGGATCAAGGCCGCCGACCATGTACTCTTT
>DASYZW010000713.1:0-5699 GCA_035945915.1 Verrucomicrobiia bacterium
GTGATGACAAGCGAATAAGGGCGGGACAGGGTGCTACATTTTCGCCGTTTCCAGATCCGATATAACATCCTCGAAAACTTTTATGTCTTTTATGTTCCTTTGCCGGTATTTTTTGATTATTGAAACCTTTGACTTCATACACTGGCAAGTTAACGGATGAGCAGGCTTCGGTCCTGGATGCGGCCTTGCGTTCGAGGGATTGGAAATCGCGTTCGGTTCCTTATGCGCGGTTTGCCTATGAGTCGCCCAAGGCGAACGTCGTCTTTTATGAGAGTGGCAAGCTCGTCGTGCAGGGGAAGGGGACGCAGGAATTCATTGAGTTTGTGCTGGAACCGGAGGTGTTGAAGCAGGCGCGGCTTGGCTATGAAAACGTTCTAAATCCTGACCTGCTCTTGCCGCGAATAGGCGTGGATGAAAGCGGCAAAGGCGATTTTTTCGGGCCGCTCTGCATCGCCGGCGTGTATATCAACGAAAACATCGTGAACGCCTGGAAGGATTCGGGCATTCGCGATTCCAAGAACATTTCCAGCGACAAAAAAATCGGCGAATTGGCCGACAAAATCCGAAAGACCCCCGGGTGTGTCCTGGACGTAGTCGCAATTGGCAATGAAGCCTACAATCGACTTTACACGAAAATGCAGAGCGTTAACACGATATTGGCTTGGGGTCATGCGCGGGTGATCGAGAATTTGCTCGGACGCAAACATGAAATGAATCCGCCGCCGGTCAAAGCCATGAGCGATCAGTTTGCCGCGAGTAAGAGCGTGATTGAGAAGGCGTTAATGAAGGCAGGACGCGAGATCAACCTTGTCCAACGACACCGCGCCGAAGAAGATTTAGCCGTGGCCGCGGCATCCATATTGGCCCGTGACGCGTTTGTGAAGGGACTTTCGCGGCTGGAAAAGCAATTTGAAATGGAATTGCCGAAAGGGGCGTCGGCGGCCGTGGACGAAACCGCGAAGAAATTCGTGGCCAGCCAGGGCGCGGAAAACCTTGGGAAAATTGCAAAGATGCATTTTCGGACGGCGTTGCGCGCGCAGGGGTTGCCTGAGCCGCCGAAAAAGGAGTGGCGGAAAGGTTAGGCGTGCCAAAGCCCAATTCCATTGAGTTGCCCGATTGCGAGCCGATTCCGATTTTGTATGAGGATCGGTCAGTCATCTGTGTCGATAAACCGCGAGGCTGGATGCTGGTGCCGCATTCGTGGCAAAAGACAAATCGAAACTTGCAGGCGGCCATTACGTCCTCGATTGCCGCGCGCGATTTCTGGGCGCGGTCGCGAAATCTGAAATTTCTCCGGCATGTCCATCGGTTGGATGCGGACACGACTGGAATTCTGCTCTTTGCCAAGAGCCCGGGCGCAGTTGAAACATTTTCTGATTTGTTTGAAGGACGGAAGATGGAAAAAACCTATTTGGCGATTGTTACGGACCATGGCAGGAACCCGCCAAAAGGCGGACATGCAGCCGGATGGACTTGCCGTTCCAAACTTGCGCCAGATCCGAAGCAGCCGGGCAGAATGAAAGTGGATCCTCTAAATGGCAAAGAATCTGAAACAAATTTCAAGGTTTTGGAGACGTCCGGCAAATTTATTCTCGTTGAAGCGAAACCTGTCACGGGCAGGACGCATCAAATTCGCGTCCACTTGTTGGACTCGGGCCTGCCGATCGTGGGTGATGATCTTTATGGTAAGCGCGAGGGCAATCGGCCGTTAGGTTTGAGGGCGATAAAGTTGGGGTACATTGATCCGTTTACGAAAAGGCGTGTTGAGATTTCGGCTCCCGCCGCCGAATTTTTAGGTGCGTTTGGTTTTGGACGATGAAATGGACATAGGCCCGGGTGCAGTTTGGAGAGGGCTGTCTTTTTGCGGGTGGTCACGCTTTGCCCCCAAATTTGTCGCGCAATGCGACCTGACGGAACGCGAAAATTTTCTGGATGTCTCGCCGTACGAACAGCGGGTGCACGATGAAATCCAACCAAACGGCGTATTGAACCGTGTCGCGCGCGAGCGTGCCGCCGTCGCGTGGCTCAAACGTATGGGTGTGAATCCACTGCCGATAAGGACCGCGCAATTGTTCGTCTACAAAATAAAGCGGCGGTTGCCAGTGTCGAATAATCGTTCGCCAGCGCAGAGGCAAGCCGCGCACGCGCAGTTTGTAATCAATGAGCATGCCTGTCCGCATTTCAATGGGTCGTGGCGTGACAATTTGGAAATGGAGCCAGGGTGGTGTCAGGGCATCGAGGTTTGCAGCGTCGCAGAAAAAGGGAAATAGTTTCGCCGGCGGCAATGGCAACCAAATCTCGGATTGGAATTCACGCACACGCATAGTGATCAGCGCTCCTCTCCGAATCGGTCCACGTTGGACGGCTGTGGCGCGTTAATGCGGTGGCCAGGGTCAGCAGCCGGAGGGAAGCTTTAGTTTCAAATTTATTCGCCGGGGTTGTCGATAGCTTCTCAGGATGACCATTAGGGGTTAAAGTGATCCGTAAATCATTGTCTTCCTTTCACCAAGGCATCGACTACCGCCGGATCGGCAAGGGTAGTGGTATCGCCAATTTGGTCGGTTTGGTTTTCAGCGATTTTGCGGAGGATGCGGCGCATGATTTTTCCCGAGCGGGTCTTGGGGAGAGCGGGTGCAAATTGGATTTTATCCGGCACGGCAATGGCGCCGATTTCCTTTCGCACATGCGCGGCCAATTCCTTTTTTAATTCTTCGCTCTCGCTGATGCCATCTTTCAACGTCACGAACGCATAAAGCGCCTGGCCTTTTATATCATGCGGCATGGGGGCGACCGCGGCTTCGGCGACTTTAGGATTGCTTACCAGGGCGCTTTCAACTTCCGCGGTGCCGATCCGATGGCCGGATACATTTACGACATCATCCACGCGGCCGAGCAGCCAGTAGTCGCCGTCGTCGTCCACGCGGCAGCCATCGCCGGTGAAATACATGTTTTTGAATGTGCAGAAGTAGGTGTTGATGAAGCGGTCATGATCGCCCCAGGTCGTCCGCATGATGCCAGGCCAGGGCTTTTTGATGCATAGTTTGCCGCCTTCGTTGTGCGTACATTCGCGGCCGTCGTCGCGGAGAACGACGGGTTCCACCCCGAAGAACGGGCGGGAGGCGCTGCCAGGTTTTAAGGTATGCACGCCGGGCAACGGCGTAATCAAATGGCCGCCGGTTTCCGTTTGCCACCACGTGTCTGAGATGGGGCAACGGCCTTTGCCGATGACGTTATGATACCATATCCACGCTTCGGGATTAATCGGCTCCCCGACGGTGCCCAGGACGCGCAGGGAACCAAGGTCATGTTTCTCCGGCCATTCGTTGCCGAGGCGGATCAGCGCGCGGATGGCAGTGGGCGCCGTGTAAAAGCTCGTGACTTTGAACTTTTCGACAATTTTCCAAAATCGCCCGGCGTCAGGGAACGTGGGGATTCCCTCGAACATGAGCGTGGTTGCCCCGTTACAAAGCGGTCCGTAAACGACGTAGCTGTGGCCTGTCACCCAGCCGATGTCCGCAGTGCAGAAATAAATGTCATCGTCGTGGATATCGAAAACGTATTTGTGCGTGAGCGCGCTCCAGAGCAAATAACCGGCAGTGCTGTGGACGACGCCCTTGGGTTTGCCGGTTGAGCCGGACGTATAAAGGATGAACAGATAGTCCTCAGCGTTCATCGTTTCCGGCGGACAATCCGTATGGGCATTTGCCATCAAGTCGTGAAACCAAATGTCGCGGCCGTTGACGAAATTGCACGGAGCGTCATTGCGCCTGATAAGGACGACCTTTTGTATGCTCGGGGCTTTTTTCAACGCGTCATCTGCGATCTCTTTGAGCGGTATAGTCTTGCCGCCGCGCAAGGAAACGTTGGCGGTAATTAACACTTTACAGGATGAGTCGTTAATGCGGTCGGCCAGGGAATCAGCGCTGAAACCGCCAAATACCACAGAATGAATCGCTCCGATGCGGGCACAACCGAGCATGGCTACGGCCGCCTCTGGAATCATTGGCATATAAATGGCCACGCGATCGCCTTTTTTGACGCCAAGGGATTTGAGCGCATTGGCGAATTTGCAGACATCCGCATATAATTGGGCATACGTAATGCGTTTGACATCTTCCTCCGGCTCGCCTTGCCAGATGATGGCCGTTTTATTGCGGATTTGCGTTTTTAAATGGCGATCCAGACAATTGACAGTGAGATTCAACTGGCCGTCCTCGAACCAGGTGTGTTGAATTTTCCGGGCGTCGGTGTCCCAGACGTATTTGCAGGCGACGGATGGCTTTTTAGACCATTCGAGTGTTTTTGCCTGTTCCAGCCAGAACTTGTCGGGTTGATGGATCGAACGCGCATACCAATCTTCATATTCCGCAGCCTTGACGTGCGCGCGGCGGAGGATTTCCTGGGACGGTGGGAACGTGCGGCTCTCGTGCAGCAATGACGCGCTTGAAACAATTTCACTCATGATTGGATGGAGATGATATTTACCGGAAAGGTGAATGGGCGGAAAGAATTTTTCACCGGAGAAGCCCCCAGTGCAGCCGGCCTACTTCCGTCCATTCATGCGTGCGAAGGCTTCCAGCGCGGTTTGGCGCGCGAGCGCATGATTAACGATCGGCTGGGGGTAGGTTTTGCCCAACTCGATTCCGAGGGCGCGAAGCATCTCGGGCGGCGCTTTGTCTGGCTGGTGGATCCATTGTGTCGGCGCTTTAGTCAGTTCCGGACACCAGCGTCGCACATAATCGCCGTAAGGATCGAATTTTTGGCCCTGGCTGGCCGGGTTAAAGACGCGGAAATAGGGGGCGGCATCGGCGCCGCAGCCGGCGGACCATTGCCAACCGAGAGTGTTGGAGGCCAGGTCGGCGTCCACCAGGGTATCCCAAAACCATTTCGCGCCGCTTTGCCATGGCAGAAGCAAATCCTTCAACAGAAAACTGGCGACGATCATCCTGACCCGATTATGCATCCAGCCGGTAGTCCATAATTCGCGCATACCGGCATCGACGATGGGGAAACCCGTCAGCCCCTGATGCCATTTTTTAAGCAGCGATGCGTCCTCCCGCCAGGGGAAACGGCTGAACTCGCGACGCAACGGCTCCCCGGGTGTGTGGGGAAAGTTAAACAGTAAATGATATGCAAATTCGCGCCAGCCCAGTTCGGTCAGGAACTCCGAGGAACGCCATGACTTAATTCCGCGCAACAGCGCATAATGCCGGACGGAGTTCCAAACCTGACGCGGGCTGATTTCACCGAAATGCAAATGTGGAGATAGTCGGGAGGTGCCGGGAAGATCCGGTCGATCACGCCCGCCATTGTAATTGTCGAACGCCGAGGCCAGGAAACGTCGCAAATTTGCCTGGGCGCCTGGTTCACCGGGTTGCCAGGTGCCACGAATGCTGAGGGCCCAGTCAATTTTAGGTTCCAGTTCGAGTTCATCGAGGCGCAATGTTTTAGGCCAGCGAGCCGGGGCAGGAAGAGATTTTGGCGATGGCAGCGATTCATCTGGAGACGGCTCATTCAGGCAATTCTTCCAGAAAGGAGTAAAAACCTGGAATGGTTTGTCGGACTTATTCCGAATTGTCCATGGCTCGTGCAAAAGGGCAGAATTAAATGTCTCAACTTCTACACCGAGGTCACGCAACGCGTTTTTGACCGTCGTGTCGCGCGCGGTCACGGCGGGTTCGTATCGACTATTCCAAAAG
>DASYZW010000714.1:0-3021 GCA_035945915.1 Verrucomicrobiia bacterium
ACGGGGAAGTATTCACTGCGCGCAGAGTGATCGTGGCCGTCGGTTTGAGCTATTATCAGTACCTCCCGCCGGTCTTTTCCGGGCTTCCGGAAACTCACGTAACCCACAGCTCCAAACATCACATTTTGGATCACTTTAAAAATCGCGAGGTCATCGTTGTCGGAGCCGGCGCCTCGGCTTTGGATATCGCGGCCTTGTCGCACCAGGCTGGGGCGAACGTTCGGGTGGTCGCGCGCAGAGCTGAAATTCGGTTTCATGATCCTCCACCAGCTCATCGTCCGTCTCTCGTCAAACGGCTTCGCAATCCCCAGACCACAATTGGCCATGGCTGGAAATTGTTTTTGTGTGCCAACGCGCCATGGCTGTTTCGCTTGATGCCTGAGAAATTTCGGCTCGAGAAGGTCAGAACGACGCTCGGCCCGAGGCCGGGGTGGTTCGTTAAAAAGGACATCGAAGGAAAAGTCCCGCTCCACACAGGGCTTTCAATTAAGGAGGTTCGGGTCGAGAATGGAAAGGTAAAACTTGACGTCACTAGCGAAACCGGAGCCCCGCAAACATTTGGGGCGGATCATCTCATCGCTGGAACCGGATACCGCGTGGACCTCAGGCGTTTGCCGTTCCTCGATTCAGACTTCTTGAAGCAAATCCGGTCCGTCGAATATACGCCCATATTGTCGTCAAACTTTGAGTCGTCGTTGCGAGGTTTGTATTTTGTCGGCACGTCGGCAGCCAATACCTTCGGTCCGGTCCTTCGCTTTGCCGTGGGTGCCAAATTCACCGCGCGACGCCTCTCCAGGCACCTTGCAAGATCAGCCGTGCGCAATGAGGTTCGAGCCGGAACCGGTCCGGGTTCTCAGGAATTCAAAAAGGCTCCCTACGAATATGCAAGCAACCGTGCAAACGACCGAATCTAGCAAGCTAAAGTCGGGAGAAAGCGTCAAAAAAGCGCCGAAGGTGCTGCTGGCGGAGACTTATAGATGGCCCTTCACCGCGCTGTTTGCGCTCGATCTGGCCAAGGCGGGCTGCGATATTTCGTTTGTTTGTCCCAGTCATCACCCTGTCCTGAAAACGCGCGCCGTCCGGCAAATATTTCGGTACAGTGGACTGCGTCCGCTGCAATCGTTGGAAGCGGCAATCGATGCCACCGGTCCCGACTTAATCATTCCGTGCGATGACCGGGCTGTCGAGCACTTGCATGAATTGCACAACCGGGCACGTATCATGGGAGCGCAAGACCGAAACATGGCAGCCTTAGTCGAGAAATCGCTGGGTTCCCCGGAGAGTTACGCCGTCGTTTCGAGTCGCTACAACCTGCTTAAAATTGCCCGTGAGGAGGGCCTTCGCGTCCCGGATACCGAACGGATCAATTCAGAATCCGATCTGCAATTGTGGCAGGGGCGCCAAGCTTTTCCCTGGGTGTTAAAAGCCGACGGCACGTATGGCGGCCACGGGGTGAGGATGGTCCAGACCCGCAAGCAGGCCGCGAGCTTTTTGACCGAACTAATTGAATACTATACGGCAAGTCGAGCCATCAAGCGCCTATGCATCAACCGGGATGCCTTCTGGCTGCGCCCCTGGTGGAAGGGCGTGAAGCCGATAATTACTGTTCAGTCTTACATTCATGGTAAGCCCGCCAACTGTGCTGTTGTATGCTGGAACGGAACCGTCCTGGCCGGTGTTGGCGTTGATGTACTGAGTTCTGCCGGCACGACAGGTCCGGCAGGGGTGGTCAGGGTTTCGGACAATCCGGACATGATGCTTTGTGCGGCAAAAATTGCGCGGCGGCTGAATTTGTCCGGCTTCTTCGGCTTGGATTTCGTGATCGAGGAAGGAACCGGTCTGACCTGGCTCATCGAAATGAATCCCCGCCCGACTCGTGTTTCACGCCTTCAATTGGGAAAGGGACGCGATCAGGTCGGGGCGCTGCTCGCCCAACTTAAAGGTCAGCCAGCTCGGGAACTTCCGCCTGTGACTCAAAACAAAATGATTGCCTATTTTCCAGACGCCTGGGATGCGAAAAGCGAACTTCTGGATTTATGTTATCACGATATTCCGGACGGCGGACCGGAGTTGGTGGAAGAGCTTCGGAGCCCCTGGCCGACGAGAACTCTTCTTTGGCGGCTGATGAAAGGGACCGAGACCGCCGAATCCTACCTTCGAAAATACTTGGTCAAACCCGAACAGGCGAATCAGCCTAATTGGACGCCCCCACCGGACGGCAGCCGCCTGGCACCGGCGAAACTTAGGGACTAAAGTCGCCGCCATTGAAAAGCAGGCATTCTTATCGTTTGTTAAATATCACGCGTTCTCGTCAAATTAAACGCTAATGCAGACGGATACATATATCCACCGCGGTCTGATTTTCAAATTGTCTCAATGAAACCTCTCGTTTCTATCCTTATTCCAGCCTACAATGCGGAAAAATGGATTGCGGAAACAATCGCATCTGCGCGGGCGCAGACCTGGCCGAATAAAGAAATCATTGTCGTTGACGATGGCTCTACGGATCAAACGGTGTCGGTCTTGGGGCAATTTGCTTCAAAATCGATCAAGGTTGTCAGCCAGCCAAATCGGGGAGCCGCCGCAGCCAGAAACAAAGCATTTTCCCTTTGCCAGGGAGATTATATCCAATGGCTGGATGCCGATGACCTGCTGTCGCCTGACAAAATTGCCAGGCAGATAGAAGCCATAAAACTGTTTCCAGACAAACGTACGCTGATTTCTTGTGGATGGGGAAGTTTCTATTGTCGTCCGAAAAAGGCGAGATTTGTCCGAACGGGGCTTTGGCAAGATTTAACTCCGGTCGAATGGCTGCTGCGGAAAATGATAGAAAACATCTGGATGCAGCCCGGGACCTGGCTTGTCAGCCGTGAACTGACGGAAGTGGCCGGGCCGTGGGATGAGCGCCTGTCGCTGGACGACGACGGCGAATATTTCTGCCGTGTCCTCTTGGAAAGCAGGAACATAAAATTTATTGACGGGCCAACAGTATTTTACCGTATTGCAGGCCCTCAAAGTTTG
>DASYZW010000715.1:0-4120 GCA_035945915.1 Verrucomicrobiia bacterium
CTGTCCTTACAGCCCCGAAGCCGTGTTCCGTTACGTCCAGTTCCTGATGCAGTACAACCGGATCGACGACGCCCTGGTGGTCGCGAGAACCTGCCTCCGGCTTGATCCCTATAACGGCTCGGTTTCAGACCTCATCGATAACCTGGAGAAATTCAAAAATCAGGCGGCCGATCGCGCCAAAATGGAAAACCAATTGCAAAGCATGCAGGACAAAGCCCGCACCAACCCGGCGGACTATCAAAATATCTTTTCTTTGATTGGATATTACATGCAAACCCAGCAGACCAATCGCGCGAACGAATTGCTGCAGCAAACAATTTCGCAACCGACCGTGCCGCCCGATGTTCTTCGCGGAGCCGCCCAGTTTTATGCGCAGACCGCGCAGTTTTCGCAACTTGAAACTGTCCTCAAAAAACTGACCGCCAGCCTGCCCAATGAACCCGAAGGCTGGTATGACCTGGCGCGGCTTGAAGTGTTGCTCGGCAACCGGGACGAGGCAATCAAGGACCTTCAAACGTCGCTCAATTTAAGCGACCAAAGGTTGAAGACCAATCCCACGGCCAGAAACATCAGGGACGCGGCCCGCACGGAAGCGGGCTTTAATCCTATCCGGTCCACACCGGAATTTCAAAAGCTGCTGCCTCCCTAACACCCTCATTATTGAGTTGGGTCGGACGGTGCGCTGCGGCGCCGTGCCCGTAGAGCATGCGCAACGAGTGTGGTTAGAGTCCCATCACGAAGAGCGCCCGTTCCTGCCATCGTAATTATTCGTATCTCAGGGAATCAATCGGATCCAGGTTTGCCGCTTTGTAGGCAGGATAGCTCCCGAAGATTATTCCGACGGCCGAGCAAATGAGGAGTCCGAGAATGATCCAATCCACGGGAATGGCCGGCGGTTCTTTCATTAAGAGCGCAAACACATTTCCGCCGGCAATTCCCAGCACCACCCCGAGAATGCCGCCCACCTGGCACAGGACGATAGCTTCCATGACAAATTGCGTCATAATATTCCGCTTGGTTGCCCCGATCGCCCGGCGGACGCCAATCTCGCGTGTCCGCTCGGTCACGGACACCAGCATGATATTCATGATTCCAATCCCGGCGGCCACCAGCGCAATGGAACTGACTACCGCCACGGCAATCGAACCGACCTTCGAGAAGGAGCGAAATTGCGCAATCATCGAATCGTTGGAGAACATTTCAAAATCGTCCTCTTTCCCGGGCGGGACTTTGCGGATCGCCCGCATTATGCCGCGCACCTGCTCCATGCAATCGTCGTAGCTCTCCGCGTCTCTGGCCTGGACGAGGATGGTCAGGTCGTCCCACCAACGGCCGTAACGGTTCAATGCCGTGGTGACCGGAATGATGGCAAAATTGTCCTGGTTTCCGCCCTCCGAACTGCCGTTCGGGGCCAAAACGCCGATGACTTCATACTCATAGCCGTTGATTTTGATTTTCTCGCCCACCGCCGAGGCATACGGGAAAGCCGACTTGGCCAAGGCGCTGCCCAGCACGCACACGTTGTGGGCATCATGGACGTCGTCTTCCGTCAGGGACCGGCCATCGTCCAATACCCAGTTTTTGGCGGGAAAACTTCCCGGGGTTTCCCCGAATAACTGCGCAGATGGCGCCGTCTTTGCGTAGCGCGTGGAAATCTGGCCCTCCCAAAAATCGCCTTCGATGCCCACGCTCGCCGCCAACGTCGCTTTCGCCTCCACTTTCCGGGCCTGGTCCAATGTAATCCGCTGACGCCGCCAGTATTTCTGCCAATCGTTATTATCGCCAAATTGCGTCTCGGGCCACCGCGAGACCGCGAACGTCTGCGTTCCCAGGCGGCTGAGGTTCGACTCGATGTTGTGTTTCATGATTCGCATCGCCGTCATCACGACGATGATTGAAAACACGCCAATCAGCACGCCCAGGAGCGTCAGTGTCGACCGCAGCTTATGCGCTGAAATCGCCGTGATCGCCATGGACACGCTTTCTCGCAATTCCACCAGCGACGTTTTGATTATTCGAGTGTTCCTGCTCATTCGTTCCTCAACGCTTCCACTGGATCCATCTTCGCCGCGCGCCAGGCCGGCACAAAGCCGGCCACCACTCCCGTCATCAGCGACACCAGTAACGCCATGAAAGCAATCGGCCCGGACATGGACGTTGGGAACATCCACTTCGAAACCGCGAGGGTCGCCGCCCAGGCGATCGCCAGCCCGATGATCCCGCCCAGCAGGCAAATAAACGCCGCTTCCACCAGGAATTGCAGCATGATGGACCGGTTTTTGGCGCCTAACGCCTTGCGCACGCCGATTTCCCGCGTCCGCTCCACCACCGATACAAACATAATGTTCATTATGCCAATGCCACCCACAAACAACGCAAGACTCGTCACAAATAACCCTACGATCGCAATGGTCCGGGTGGCGTTATGGAAGAGCGTCAAAATCTGGTCCTGCTGGTTGATCGCAAAATCGTCGGGTTCATCCGGGCGCAAATGGCGGATATGGCGCATGGTCTGCCGCAATTCCTCCCTCTCTTCGTCCAGTCGCGTCGTGTCGGCGGCTTTGACGTCTATTTCATCAATGCTCGGCCGGTTCCAAATGTCCGCGAGCAATTCGCGAATGGGAATGATGACGCGGTTATCCATGTTCCAGCCGAGCAAACTGCCTTGCTTTTGCAAAACGCCGACCACCTCGAACGATTGGTTGGCTACTTTAATGCGCGCGCCCAATGGCGGGTCGCCCCGAAATAAATTGCTCACGACGTCGCTGCCGATGACGCATACCGGCTGGCTGCCCTCGCCGTCCGCCGCCGTGAGAAACCGGCCTTCCGCGATGCCCGCGCCGCTGGTTTCCAGGAATTCCTCGGTGGTGCCGACAATATTTACCAGCGGCGCGCTCCGGGTTTTATACTTCACCGTTTCGTCGTCCCAGATATCCGGCGCAATCGCCGCGGCCATCGACAATTTTTGCGAGAGTTGTTCGGCTTCCTTGAGCCGGATCGGCCGGCGTTTGCGATTGGTCATCCAGGAGTCGTAGTCCTGGAACCAACTATTGCGCTGGATGTAAAAAACGTCCACCCCAAGCGCAGAAATGCTCTTGATGAAAGCCTGGTTGAGCCCATGAATCGCCGAGCCCATCAGCGTCACCGTCACAATGCCAATGACAATGCCCAGCGTCGCCAATGTCGAGCGCAGCTTATTGGCGCGGACGGCGTCGAACGAAATGCCGAGTCCCTCATGTATCTCTGAGAGCGGGTTCATGGACTGCTGGATTTGTCGGATGTTGTACTAACTGGTCGCTGGCGATAAGGCCGTCCCGCAAACGGATGATACGGCGCGCCCGCATGGCAATGTCCTCTTCGTGCGTGACCACGATGATGGTGTTTCCTTTTCGGGAAAGCTCCTCGAACAGCGCCATAATCTCATTGCCGGTTTTGGAATCAAGGTTGCCCGTTGGTTCATCGGCCAGCAAAATCGCCGGGCTGTTGACCAGGGCCCGCGCCACGGCCACGCGCTGGCGCTGGCCGCCGGACAATTCATTTGGCTTGTGATGGACACGATCCGCCAGGCCGACCTGCGTCAGGGCGTCAAGCGCGATTTTTCTTCGTTCCTGCGCCGGAATTCCCGCGTAAACGAGGGGCAATTCGACGTTGCGCAGGGCGTCCGCCCGCGGCAGCAAATTGAAAGTCTGGAAGACAAACCCGATCTCGCGGTTACGGATTTCCGCCAGGTCATTGTCATCCGTTTCGCTCACGAACGCGCCGTTCAACTCATAGCTGCCTTCCGTGGGAGTATCCAGGCAGCCCAGTAAGTTCATCAGCGTCGACTTGCCCGAACCGCTGGGACCCATAATGGCCACGTATTCACCTCGCGCGATTTCCAGGGAAACGCCGCGCAGGGCATGCACGATCTCCGCGCCCATTTTGTATCGGCGGGAAATATTCTGCAGACGGATCAGGCTCATTTTTGCGCCGCCGAATCGGCAACAGCCGGCCCGATTTTGATTTTTGAACCGTCCTGCAAATCGCGGCTAATCGCCTTGTATCCGCCGGACACGATCTCCTGGCCGTTGGTCAGGCCGCTGGTAATTTCCCAATAGTTATCATCGCAAATGCCAATCGT
>DASYZW010000716.1:0-1835 GCA_035945915.1 Verrucomicrobiia bacterium
TTTATATGGCTTGGGTTTAAAGGGAATTTTCTGATGCTCAAGGGCCATGCGGTCCGTCGCATTGTGGACGGTGCAGTTGCCATTATTATTGTCGCAAACCGTGCAATAGAGGAGATGATTGGCAAGAATATGATCAAATGCCACTCGTTGCGCAGACTTCGCCTTTCCTGACTGCGTCAGAATTTTCATTGCGGCGGTGATGGTGGTCGCGCAGGCGCGTACGAGCTTGCCGTCCGCCTCTACCATGCACGTATCGCATGTCTGAATGGCGCCCAGTTGTTGATGATAGCAGACGTGAGGCACCGCGGAATTTTTCATAATCAGAAGGTCGCTTAACCGTGATCCTTCTTCCGCTTCCAGCGTCTCACCGTCAAGCGTGAACTGAACCAGCATAGAATAAGTCTTTCCCTGACGTTACCGCACCGGCCTTGGGGGGCAAATTATGTGCCAACACAGTATTTTAGCGTAAGGCGACATTTTCCAACCAGGGGCGCCCCTGGGATGCGAATTGCAAACAATGCCCTTGCAATTGTCTGCCTGAGCTGAACGCAGAAAATTTTGCCGCCGTCTTCGCATTCGTGCCAAAACGATGCTAATTTTCCCGGTGAGCACGCGTGTTGTCAGGGTACAGATTCAGCGTCTGAATGGTCCCGTCCAAACGGATGAATCTGATTTTCTTGCTGCTGAGGAGCCGCTGGAAATTCGCGTCGACGGCCGAAACGTGGCCGTTGTCATGCGTACGCCGGGAGAAGACGAAGAACTGGCCGCGGGATTCCTCGTGACGGAAGGACTGATCCACGACGCAGCCGGGATTGCGGATATTTCGCATGTGCCGCATTGCCCGGGCGCAAACCGCGACGTCCTGGTTTCGGACAGCAACGCCCTGGACGTCCGTTTGAAAAATCCGGCTTCGGTTGATTTTGATAAATTGACGCGCCACGTCTTTACTTCATCGAGTTGCGGCATTTGCAGCAAGTCCACCATTGAAGCGGTCCGGCGACAATTTCCGCCGATTGAGGATGATTGCGTCATGGACGCCGAAGTTCTGTTCCGCCTGCCGCAGGCGCTGTCGTCGGTCCAACATACTTTTAATCGGACCGGCGGGCTTCACGCGTGCGCGCTGTTCGATTTGGACGGCAGCCTGCTCGTGCTGCGCGAAGACGTGGGGCGGCATAACGCCCTGGATAAGGTGATCGGGTGGGCGTTGCTGAAAAACCAATTACCGTTGAGCCGTCGCGCGCTTCTATTGAGCGGCCGCGCATCGTTCGAAATGTTGCAAAAATCGCTTGCCGGCGGCATTCCAATTGTCGCCGCCATTTCCGCCCCGAGCAGTCTTGCGGTGATGTTCGCGCAAGAGAGCGGCCTAACCCTGGCGGGCTTTTTGAGAGATGCCCGAATGAATATTTATTCCGGTGCGAAACGTTTGCAGGCAGCGAAGGCGGGCTCTCGATGTTGCCGCGCTAAATTGAAAGCCGAGGCGGCCTGATCGCCCAAATGGGAAACGATTTATGGAACTGGAATTGATTGAAAAAGTCGGCGCAGCCGTGGCCGTCCGTGCGCTGTGCATCTCGCCGGATCATAATTATTTTGGCCACCATGGCCGGCCGGCCGGCCGGCGTGAAACAATTGAGACACAACGCATCGAATGCGTGGCCGGACACGGAGTCCGGGGCGACCGCTTCTTTGATTACAAAAAGCATTACAAAGGGCAGATTACATTTTTCTCCTGGGAAACGTTTGAAGGGATTCGACGGAAGCTGGATATTTGGGACCGCCCGGTGATGGTATTCCGCCGCAATGTCGTTACGGAGGGAATGGACTTGAACATGTTCATA
>DASYZW010000717.1:0-2313 GCA_035945915.1 Verrucomicrobiia bacterium
GAAAACAACGTACATGTTGCAGGGCAGTTTGCCGGCCTGCACGGCATTTGAACCAAAGGTAAAACTTTCATCCGCGCGTGAATGCCGGACAAATAGCTTCATCCGACGACCGGCAATCATGAGAGACGCGTGGGCCGGACGGAGCTGACGCTGCAACCAATCCGGGCTTGGCAGCGATGCATCGTAGGCCACATAAACGGTCGCGCCGGCTTTCACAGCCAGTTGCATCAAATCCGCCGCCGGGTAAAACTTATCGGCGTCGGCGGCCTGGACCCAATTCGCGCCGGTCAATTCTGACGGCAGATTTTCAAATGGATAATCGCGGTCACAATAAATATTTTTCCCATTGGAGGCATTAATTTCCACGTGAACCAATTCCGTCGGCCCGGTGTAGTTAAACATATCTATGAGCCGATGGCCCGACAATCGATTGTCCAGCGCGCTGGTCACTGTCATGGGCTGGGTTGCGACCGCCAAACTCGACCAATCCGGAGTTGATTTTGAAAGCACAACCGCAGGCATGGCGGGCATGACGCAGGAATAGCCACTGTTCACCACGAATACATGCGACGCAATCATGAGGCTGGCGCGCTTAAGGCCAGGGCAGCTTGCGGTCAAAGTCACATCACCCGGCGTCAAGGTGGAACGAATGGCGACGCGATTGATGCCGCATTCGAGATTGAGAAACGTGTTGTTGATGGACCCCGCTTTTCCGCTGTTATACCCGCCGCGCCAGATGGCCGGACCGTCGCAGGAAAAGTCCACACGTTCGTTAAACGTGGGGCAGCGATGACCGTTAGCGTCAACGGCTTCGACGTCAATTAGCGCAATATCCGAGCCATCCGCCTGCAGGCCACCGGGTCCGGTGATTGGCGTCAACCGCAAGGCAACCGGCGAACCGGCGGTCTCCAGGGAATCGGTGGCGAGAGCGCCATGATTGTTTGAAGCAACCGCCTCGATTCGGCCCGGCGCGAACGCCACGTCATTGAAAGCGAACAAGTAATGGTCGGATTTTTTTCCAAAGCCCAATGACCTGCCGTTAACGAACAACTCAACGTTGGAGCAATTGGACGTCACATAGATGGTCTTTTTCGTCCCGGCGGGATAATTCCAATGGCCGATAATATGGACCTGCGGATCGTCCCGGAACATCGTTTGGCAAACATAATAAGCTTCTTTAGGAAGGCGGACTCCGTCCACTTCGCCGCTGGCCCGGGAGACTTCGGCGGTGTTTCGACCGCCGCTGGTGGTGTCCGAAAAAATCCAATTCGCTCCACCGCATTCGGACCCTTCACCGGTCTTATCGACGTACTGGCTGATTTCGTTGATCGCATATTCTTCCGAAGTTAAATCGTAAGTCTGCCCTTTTGCCTGCGGATAACCGAAGTCCGGAGGCGAGAAATCATCCCATTCGCGGCGCGGCGATTCCTCGCGGTCGTATTCCCCCTCAACCACGGGCAGGCGCGGCACTTCATGGCTGCCTTCGGTCCCGATTGTCAAATCCATGAATCGACCGGTGGCTTCATCCGCGCGCCGATGCGCATAGCCACGGCCTCCGTTCGGGTCGTATTCGGCCACAAAATGCCGGAGTTCCTCAGCGTGGGCGGCGGAAACCTTTTGATTGCCGCCTTCCCAAATTAAAATCGACGGATCATTGCGAAAATAGATCACTGAATCCCGAAATGCGTCCGCGCGAATTTTCCACGCAGCGCCGACCGTATCGGATTCGCCGTCCACTCCCGGTTGATCGGCGATGATGCCCAGCCTGTCACCCACCTGGATCATTTCCGGACCCGCCCCGCAATGCCCCCAACGAACAAAATTGCCGCCGGCGTCTTTCATCAATTGCAGCGTATAAAAGTGCACCCAATCCGGCTGGGCAGACCCCAAGCCGGGCCACTCATCGGTGGGGCGCTGGCCCCAACCGTGCAGCTTCAAGTGATGGCCATTGATCCAAAAACCCGTTTTGACGTCCCAATGGACGGCTCGAATGCCCAATGGAATTTCACACGAGTCCACTTCCTCGCCCCCGGAGCTTATCGAGCAAATAACGCGATACAGGTACGGATAATCCGGCTCCCACAATTGGGGATTTCGGATCGAACCGGAGAATTTGAACTTCGATTGCGCGCCGGCCTTTACCGAACCCTTTTGATGCAGAAGCAGGACCGTATTTCCATCGCGATCCACAATTTTGGCTGTGACATCAAGGTTGCTTGCGGGTGCGCCATCATTTTCCACCGGCACTTCGACCCCAATTTTGGCGGAAGAACTGGAGATTTCAGTCGCGTATGCGTAGGGCCCGGCGGTTCG
>DASYZW010000718.1:0-1874 GCA_035945915.1 Verrucomicrobiia bacterium
GCCCGAACGCCTTCAAGATTCAATCCGAAATTTGCAAGCACATAGGCTGCGACACCCTGCCCTAGCTTGATTAATCCTAGAAGAATATGCTCAGTACCGATGCAATTTTGATTTACCCGAATTGCCTCTTCTCGCGCGAGCACAAGTACCTGTTTCGCACGTGGAGTGAAATTTGAAGTGTCTACCAGCTCGTTTTCTGCCATACGCAAGTGCCTAGCTCTTTTGGTCATCACAAGCCGTCGATTAACTTAGCCACATCTAGTGAAACAATGTCGATCGCAGCCCTGTTTTTCGCAAATTTCATCTGCGTCAATCTGCGCAATCTGCGGATTCCCAAACTGCCGCGCGTTACGACTTGCGCGCCGCCACTTCCACCTCCGCTTTATTCTTCGCAATGCTGCCCGCCGGCAATACCCCGCGCCAAAAAACATTCGGATAGATCACCGCACCGCGCCCGACGATACTGCCCGGGTTCAACACCGCGTTGCAGCCAACCTCAACGCCATCACCCAGCAGCGCCCCAAATTTGCGCAGGCCCGTGTCAATCCGCTTGCCGTCTTTGGTCACGGCAATATTGCCCGGAATCAGCCGGATATTCGAAATTTTAACGCCCGCGCCCAAATGCGCCTTATGGCCGAGAATCGAATCGCCCACATAGTTAAAGTGCGGCGCGCCGGCATTATTGAAAAGGAGCGAATTCTTGATTTCCGTCGAGTTGCCCACCACGCAACCGTCGCCGAGGATTACGTTTTCGCGCAGGTAGGCATTGTGACGAATGTGGCAATTGCGCCCGATAATTGCCGGCCCCTTGATCATCACGCCGTCCTCGACGACCGTGCCCTCGCCGATAAAAACTTTGTCCCCGATAAAAGCGACGCCCTCGCACGTGTTGCGAAGTTCCGGCTTTAAGTTCGCGGCAATGTAGCTTTCAATTTTTTTCAATGCCTCCCACGCAAACTCACAACCGTCAAAAATCGCGGCGTGCGCCGTTTGGCCGAGATCAAACAAATCCGCTGGCTTGAACATGCGCGAAAACTAAGCCAAACGAAGGCCAGGGAAAAGCCAAATGCGAAATCTAATTTGATTTCACGCCGTACTTTTTGAGCATCGCCGGGGTCAATCCCGGGTTTGGGGGTGTGTCAATGGTGATGACCGTGTCCGTTCCCGAAGAAATATTCACCGGCTGCAACGGTTGTGAAGTCCAGGACAGGCCAAACTGATTCGTAAAGTAATCCATGATGACCATTTCATGATCGCCTGGCGGAGCCACGGGTATTGTAAATCGGCCTTGATCATCGGTCGTGGTTTTAAACGCCGTGGAATCACAAGAAATCATGTCGAAACGTTCATCCTGGCCGAATCCAATCGAGACAACTCGGCCCGCACTCGGCTGGCCATCGACCGCAAAGGTTCCTTCAACCTGTCCCCACGGCTGTAACTGCATGACCGGATTGGCCGCCAAATCCGCAAGAGTCGCTTCGGCATACCCTTGCGGACTCGCGGCAATGACACGTTTAATGGTCTGGTCAGACGGCAAAGTGAAATGCCCGGCGCTATCGGTCATGAGAAGCGTCCCGCCGGATTGTATGTTTTCCCGGTAAAAGCCTCCGGGAACCAGCGACAACCGGGCGCCCGGCGATGCCAGGCCAATATCGACGTTCGCGGCTGGTTCATTGTCCGGGGAAAGAACCGTTACTTCCGTCGAAGGCGCGGGCGTAAGCCTTAGGTCAAATCGAACGTCGCCCTCTGAAGCGTGTATGACACGGGTAATGAAAGGGGCATAACCGTCTGCCTCAAATTTGAAGACAAACTCCGGATCTTTAGCTCCATCGTACACAACAGGTTCGTCCCACGTGTATTGAAAAGTGCCGCCG
>DASYZW010000719.1:0-3353 GCA_035945915.1 Verrucomicrobiia bacterium
AATGTAACGGCCTAAAGCTTTATGCCATAATGCCAACCGATCGAGCGCGTCTGAGTCATTAGGCCGTTATCAGCTTCTTGAAAAACTGAATTTCGCGTTTAAAACTGTCCTGCGAGTCTGAGGCGTGAATCAGATTGAACACAAATTTGTCGTCGCCGGGCTGCTGAAATTTCGCCCGGTAAGACGCGTTGGCTGCCACGGCGCCCGGCCAAAAATCTCCGCGTATGCTCCCCCGTTCCGCCAACCACGGTCGCGTCGCGCCCAGGATCCCGCGAACCTTGCCGATGGCGTCTTTACCCCTAAGAACCATCACCTTCACCGGACCATAAGCCATGTATTTGGACGTTCCATCCAGGCGCTCCGGTTTATCGCCAATGGCCGGAAAATAAAATTCCTTCCATTTTTCTTCCGGAAGATTTTTGCCGTCAGCCAGGACGCATTCCGCCACCTTGTTCAATCCCAGCGCGCTGACGCGCTCCTCCACCGCGCCGTCCAGATGGCGCCAGAACGCATCCGGTTTGATGATCACCAGCGTATCCTCTTCATTTGCTGCCATGCCGGCATAGTAAAGCGTTATCCAACCATTCGCAAATTGCTTCCCCGCCCTTTTTTGTTAACCATTTCCCCATGACGCAATCCGAAGCCCGGAAACGCCACGCGCAACTGTCCACGGAATTACGACGGCATGATCACGCCTATTACATCGAGGCAAATCCTCTTATTTCCGACCGCGAATACGATCGCCTGTATCATGAACTTTTGGACCTTGAAAAAGCCTTTCCCGAACTGGTCACGCCCGAATCTCCGAGCCAGCGCGTCAGCGGCGAACCCTTAAAGGAGTTTCGGCCGGTCCGGCATCTGCTGCCGATGTTGAGCCTGGACAATACGTATTCCCAGGAGGAAGTTCGCGATTTTGTAAAACGAGTCCAAAAACTCATGCCCGGCGAAACCCTCGACTGGGCGGTGGAACCCAAAGTGGACGGCGTCGCGATGAGCTTGCGCTATGAAAATGGCCGGTTGACCATCGGGGCGACGCGCGGGGACGGCACAACCGGCGATGACATTACAGCAAATCTAAAGACCATCCGTAGCGTGCCGCTGCAGCTCCGCAAATCGGAAAAAGCCGCAAAATCGGGACAGGCGAAGTTATTCGAAGACTCAGAGGACGGCGTCCCGCCATTGCTGGAAGTGCGCGGGGAAGTGTATCTGACCAAAACCGGCTTCCAAAAACTGAATGCCGAACGGGCAGCGGCGGGAGAGGAAATGTTTGCCAATCCGCGTAACGCCGCCGCGGGTTCCCTCAAACAACTTGATCCGCGCATTGTCGCAAAGCGGCCGCTTGATGTCGTAGTGTATGGGCTTGGGAAGGTTGAAACCGGATACGCTAATGCGGGGACACCGAGCACCCACACGGACGTTTTGGAATGGCTCAAGACGCTTGGCTTTAAAACACCTGAACGAATCTGGCATTGCCATTCTCTTGAGGAACTCATTGGCGCCATCAACGAGCTCGACAAAATCCGGCATCAGTTCCCCTATGAAACGGACGGCGCAGTCATCAAATTAAATTCCTTCGCGCAGCGCGAGCGCGCCGGATTTACCTCCAAAGCTCCGCGCTGGGCCATCGCCTATAAATATGCTCCCGAGCAGGCGCAAACGAAACTTAGGGACATTACCATTCAGGTCGGCCGTACGGGCGCCCTTACGCCTGTCGCCGAACTCGAACCGGTTTTTTTGGCCGGCAGCACCATCAGCCGGGCCACGCTTCACAATGAAGACGAAATCAAACGCAAGGACATCCGCATCGGCGACACGGTCGTCATTGAGAAGGCCGGCGAAGTCATTCCGGCCGTGGTGGCAGTAGTGGAGGCTAAGCGTCCGCGCGATGCTGCGCCGTTTGATTTTGCCAGGCATCTTCACGGTAAATGCCCCGTGTGCGGCGGGCCGATTTCACGCGATCCCAGGTACGTCGCCTGGCGCTGTGAAAATCTTCAATGCCCGGCGCAGGCCACGCGACGGTTGGAATTCTTTACGATGCGCGGCGCGCTGGATATTGAAAGCGTCGGCGGAATTGTGGCCGACAAACTCGTGGAACGCGGACTCGTGCGCGAACCACTGGACCTGTTTTCGCTCAAGGTGGAACAATTGGCGACTCTAAATCTTGGCAACTATGAAGCGCCCCGCATTTTCGGCGAGAAAAATGCCGCCAAGGCTATCCATGCGATCGAACGAGCCAAAACGTCTCCGCTGTCACGATGGCTGTTTGGCCTGGCGATTCCTGACGTCGGCAAGACCACGGCGCGTGATCTGGCCCTGTTCCACGAAACCATTGACAATGTTGCGCATTCCACTCTGCTCAAAGGCGTTCTCGATTACCACGAAATGACTTCACGGCTTTCTGCAACGCGACGCGAAGATCCTGAGCAGTATGAGAGACTAAAAAAAGAAATCAGAGAAATCGCCCGGCGACTGGTCGAGGCCAATTTCGCCGCGCCGTCGAAAAGCAAGGCCGAGAAAGAATCCGGAATCGTCACCAAAATCGGCCAGGTCGTGGCAAAGAGTGTTTTAGATTTCTTTTCGAGCGAGACGGGATTACGCATTTTGCGACGAATGAAGGACCTGGGGATTCATCCGGCCAGTGAAGTGACATCTGCCAGCAATGCGGCAGAATTGCCATTTACCGGCAAGACCTTTGTTTTGACCGGCACGCTCCCGGGCATGAGCCGGGAAGAAGCAGCAGCCCGGATTGAATCCCTGGGAGGCAAAGTAAGCGGTAGCGTGAGCGGAAATACCGACTATGTGCTGGCCGGCGAAGAAGCCGGTTCAAAGCTGGACAAAGCACAAAAGCTCGGCGTAAAAATTATTGGAGAAAAGGAATTCCTGGAAATGTGCGGGCCGCCGCTTTCGGGAGAATTGCGGCCAACATCCTAATAACTCAAGTGCCCACAAACTACGATCAAAAAACAATGTCGCCGTCGTGCTGGCGCATTTCGACGCTTTTTTGAAATTTTGTGGCCTATGGAAACAAACCGCGGATCGCCTTGGCCTCGCGAACACGCTGAATTCCCGCGCATAAAGCGGCCATGCGCATGGATATTTTCCTTTCGCGGCTGCTCTTTAAAATCCGATCGTATGCCTGGTCGAGGATGGAATAGAGCTTTTGCATCACTTCGGTTTCGCTCCAAAAGAAACTTTGCAAGTCCTGGACCCATTCGAAATAAGAAACGATCACGCCGCCTGAATTGCAAAGAACATCAGGCAAAATGCAGAGATCATCGCGCTGAGCGAGAATGGCATCCGCATCCGGCGTCGTGGGCCCGTTGGCGGCTTCAGCAAGAATGCGGCACGAGATT
>DASYZW010000720.1:0-2669 GCA_035945915.1 Verrucomicrobiia bacterium
ACGATATTGGCGGGGATTCTTTATGGCACCACGGCCGAATTGCCGCTGTTTATGCAAACGCTTATGGGCTACCCAGCCCTGCAGAGCGGCTTGACGCAATCGCCGCGCGGCGTGGCGGCGTTCATCACGACATTCCTTGTCGGGCGGATCGTCGGCAAAGTGCGGAATCGTTATTTGCTGTGTTTCGGATTTTCGCTCCTGGCGTACTCGGCCTGGATGCTGAGCAGCATCAATTTGCAGGTGAGCGCCGCCAGCGTGATTTTTCCGAGCGTGCTGAACGGCATCGCCATCAGTTTTATTTTTGTGCCGCTGACGACGACGACGATGGGATATCTCGCGCAAAACCAAATTGGCAACGCTTCGGGTCTTTATAACCTGATGCGCAATCTGGGAGGCAGCGTCGGCATTGCGTTTGTGACGACGATGCTGGCGCGCGGGGCGCAAAAGCACCAGGCGCTGATGGTGGAGCACATGACGCCGACGGATCCGGCCTATACGCAGCAACTGGCTTTGGCGCAGCACGCGCTCGCGCGGCAGACGGATCCCGTGACGGCCACCGGCCAGGCCTATACCGTCCTTTACCAAACGCTGGATTCGCAGGCGCATGTCTGGGCATTTGTGGACAATTTCCGGCTGTTTTGCCTCATGGCCCTGGCGTGTGTGCCATTCATTTTCCTGTTCAAGCAGGTGTCACGTCCGGCGGCCAGGCCAGCCGCGCATTGAAACAAAAATAATTTGCAAATCGTGGAGAAACAGCGACTATAACCGTAGGAGCGATTAAGGAAAATCAATGTCTATGAAAATGTTAACTTCGACCAAAATCATGTCCCTGGCCGCCGGTCTGGCTTTGCTGGTGGGTTGCGTGACAGAGGAAGCGCCGCCGGCGTCGGGACCGGAAATGCCGCCGCCGCCGGAGACTGAAGTCATTCCGCCACAGCCTGATATGACATTCGTCTGGACGCCCGGTTTTTGGGATTGGCGAGGACGATGGGTGTGGGTGCATGGTTATTGGGGATCGCGTCCGCATCCGGGAGCGGTTTGGGTCCAGGGCCACTGGATCCATCGCGGACATCGCGATGTCTGGGTGCGTCCGCATTGGCAGTGACATCCGGCAACGCCGCGAGATTTTTCGCACCGTTGGGAGCGTGCCCGGATACTGTCACAGCTTTGATTTGAACAGGGACAGGAGGGCAATTTCGCATTCTGATGATTTGGTGAATTCTGTCTAAATAATTCATTTCCCCCGCCCTTCCGCACATTACATTTGTGTAGTAAAGTAAACGTGTAAACGGGCGGGAAAACGGAGGGTGAGAGTGCGAAAGTGGCCGTGTCTATTGGGGATTTGAGATTTTCAAGATTTTGGAGGGGGTGTAAACGAGACGGACTGAAAAGCAGCCGGTGACACCGCCTTCGCATGACTACTCCCAGCGGATTTTTTTATGGGGGGGCAGAATATTTGCAATTTGCGCCGGGCCGTTCCACGCGCTTTACGCGCGGTGACGTCGCAGCGCGACGTCCCTACCAGAGTGGCGCCTCCCGGCATGGCGGGTCATTTTGGTGTTTCCATCAGGGACCTTCACTTTTAAAATATTTACGATGAGAATATTTAGATTTATCGCTCCGGCGTTGACGGGTCTTTCAATATTCAACGCTCACCTATCAACGGCGCTGGCCCAGGGCGCGACGGCTTTTACGTACCAGGGGCATCTCCTCGACAGCGGCACGAATGCCGAAGGGACAAATGGGATGATCTTCGGACTTTATAGTTCCGCCAGCGGCGGCAGTGCGATCGGCAACCCGATCACGAACGGCGTGGCGATTTCCGATGGCTTGTTTACGGTGAACCTCGATTTTGGCGCGGGCGCGTTCACCGGGGCGGCGCGCTGGCTGGACATCGCGGTTTCGAACGGTGTTACAAACGTGGAGCTGTCGCCGCGGGTGCAAATCCTGCCGGCGCCTTATGCCACGTATGCCTCCAGCGCGGGCGCGGCGGCGACGGCCGGGACGGCGACGAATATTGCGGGCGGAATCGTTGCGACGGGGACTTTTGCCGGCAACGGCGGCGGTTTGACGAATGTCGCCGCGAATCTCCAGATGGAAGTCTTTGCCAATGCCGGAACGTACACCTTTGTGACGCCGACAAATGTGAGCAGCATCATTGTGGAGGCGTGGGGCGGCGGCGGGGGCGGGGGCAGCGGCAGCACGACGTACAGTATCGGCGGCGGCGGCGGCGGCGCGGGCGGTTATGCCAAAAACGTTTATAATGTGACGCCCGGCGCGAATTACCAGGTGCTCGTTGGGGCGGGCGGCAGTTCGGGAGTAGCCGGCGGAAGCACCAGCTTTGGCGGCCTCACCCTCGCCACCGGCGGATTGGCCGGCAGCGCGGGCAGTCCGACCGTCGTGAGTTCTGGCGGCGCCGGAGGGAGCGGTTCCGCCGCTTCGCCGACCACTTCGGGAATGAAGGGCGGCAACGGAAAATTCGGGACCGACATCGGGGGCGGAGATGGCGGCACGGCCGGCGCGGGCGGCGCGGGCGGCCTGGGAAATTTGGGAACGGGCGGAACCTCGGGAAACAGCCCCGGCGGCGGAGGAGGCGGAGGCTATTTTTCGGGCACGATTACCGGCTACGCGGGAGCGAACGGCGAAGTGATTGTGTACTATTGAATTTA
>DASYZW010000721.1:0-3967 GCA_035945915.1 Verrucomicrobiia bacterium
GTTTTGGAAGAAAAACCGATTTCGCCCCAGGAACTCAAGGCAGCCATTCGCCGCCTCACCTGCAAAATTGAATTTGTGCCGGTCCTGTGCGGTTCGGCCTTCAAGAAAAAAGGTGTCCAGGTTCTCGTGGACGCCGTCGTGGATTATTTGCCCAGTCCGCTGGAAATTCCCAACGCCGAAGGCCATGAGCCCGGCACGGAAAACAAAGTGCTCGTGGAAACCAGCGACAGCAACAAGTTTTGTTCGCTGGCATTCAAGCTGTGGACGGATCCGTACGCGGGCAAGTTGGTGTTCTTCCGCGTTTATTCCGGTATGCTCAAGAAGGGCGATACCATCTACAATCCGCGCACGCGCAAACGCGAGCGCGTCAGCCGCCTCATGATTATTCAAGGCAGCGAACGAAAGGACATTGATACCGTTTACTCCGGCGACATCGCGGCGCTGGTCGGCCTCCGCAATATCACCACGGGCGATACGCTGTGCGACGAGTCATTTGACGTGACGCTCGAACCGCCTACGTTCCCCGATCCGGTCATTTCGATGGCCGTGGAACCCAAGACCCAGCAGGACCGTGATAAAATGTCCGAGGGCCTCCAGCGCCTCGCGGAAGAAGACCCGACGTTCCGTTGTTTCACCAACGAAGAAACCGGCCAGCTCATTATCGCCGGCATGGGCGAATTGCACCTGGAAATCATTCGGGACCGTTTGTTCCGCGAATTTAAGGTGGAAGCCAACGCCGGCGCTCCGCAGATCGCCTATCGCGAAACGATTTTGAAGCCGGCGGACGGCGAAGGAAAATTCATCCGCCAATCCGGTGGTCGTGGTCAATATGGCCACGCCCTCGTCAAGGTTCAGCCCAATGAACGCGGCAAAGGCGTTGAAATTGAAAACGAAATCGTCGGCGGCGCCATTCCTAAGGAATATATCCCGGCGGTCATCGACGGCATCGAAGAAGCCGTCAAGGGCGGCGTTTACGCGGGCTACCAGGTCATTGATATCAAGGTCCAGGTCGTGGATGGTACGTTCCACGAAGTGGATTCCAACGAACTGGCCTTCAAAATGGCGGGTATTTTCGCGCTCAAAGACGCCTTTAAAAAGGCCAACCCCATTTTGCTTGAGCCCATTATGAAGGTGGAAGTGACCACGCCTGATGAATATCAGGGCGATCTGCTCGGCGACATCAATCGTCGCCGTGGCATTATCAACGGCATTGAAGCCAAGCAGGGTCAAACGATTCTCAATGCCCAGGTGCCTCTGGCGGAAATGTTCGGCTACGCAACTGCCATCCGCTCGCTCTCCAAAGGCCGCGCCTCTTATTCCATGGAGCCGCTCACCTTCGAGCAGGTGCCCAATAGCGTGCTCTCGACTATTCTCGATGCCGCCGCCAAAAAGCCGGCCGCACGGTCTTAAAGCACCCGCCCAATTGTCGGTCGGTAAACGATCTGCGACAGGGACGGCGAAAGCCGTCCCTGTCGTCATTTTAGGATTCAATTTTTTCCCGCGTCCGCTTGACAAATCGTTCGACCGAATGGATTGTCATGCGAAAGGAGTATTGGAAATGTGTATGGGAAAGTACCTGACCGCCGTTCTATTATGGGTCGTCATTTCGGGTTGCGCAAGTTATCCGATTGCTAAGAACCTTCGCCAGCAGGCGCAACAGCTCAACTTCACTCAAGTCACCGCCAATCCCAGGACCACTCGCGGCGCGTTGGTCGTTTGGGGTGGACGGGTCATCCATACGGTCAATGGCAGCAACGGTACGGAAATTTATGTGCTCCAATTGCCCTTGCATCGTGGAGAGCAGCCCGTCGATAACGACGCCGCTTCCGGCGGGCGCTTCATCGCGGTTAATCCCGGGCCGGTCGAGCCTAATACCTATCCGGCGGGAAGCCTGATCACCGTGGCCGGCGAATTAAACGGTGTGCGGAATGAACGCCTTCAAAATCTGATCTTTCCCTACCCTGTTTTGAATGTCAGGCAAGTGCATCTGTGGTCGGGCCGGCAGCGGGATGATCATTATTTCTTTTACGGCGCCGGCGCCGGCTGGCGCCGGGCCGATAATTCCGTCGTGGCGGCTACCCGGGCGGGGCGGTAAAGTCGTGGGATTGTCCCTGCCATGGCTCGCGCTTTTCTCCCGATGGCAAAGTCCTTTCCGGGCCGGCTGAATCTCCTTTAGGCCCGAATCCCACGGCGTAGCAAGCCGGCGTGCGCTCCAATTGCAGCTTCGGGCGGCCGCCGGACAAAAGATTCTTCAACGCAAACAACTCCAGCGCAAATGGGACATAACCCCCGTAACCGGGCAGCGGCATTTTGAATATGTGCAGGACATTCGCGCCCGGCGTGTGGTAAACCCACTGCGGCGAGGACCATTCATTCCACATCTCCCAGAAAAATCCGCAAATCACCGCGCCAAGGCCCAGCGCAATCACCGGCCTCCAATCCCCGTATTTGAGCGACTCCAGGAGATGCGGACGCCGCAGCCATCGATTCATCGGTTCCAGGATCAAAGCGATTGAAATCCATACGAACGGATAAAAAAATCGGGGCCATAGCAGCGTTAACGTCAGCATGACCACGCCGCTGGACCCCAAAGCCCAATGTGTTCGCGTCGTGTCCGGGACGCGGCTGCCCGGACGCAATGATTTTACCCAGCCGAAAGTGCGCGCCAGCTCAGCTGTTTCAAAAACCGCCGGCATCACCGTCGAGAAGCAAAGTGTGCAAAGCGCGTTGTATTCCAGCGGTGTGAATTGGCCCGCGCCGCGATACTCCCAATTCTGCGTCCGGTTGTTGATTGCCTCAAATAACCACCACGCCGGCGCCGACAAGATGAATAGAAGCATGAACCCGCTGCGCGAACGCGTCCAAAGCGACGACCCGGTCCTGCGATAAACCAGCGCATCGACGACGAGGATATAACCAAGCCATAAAGGAAAAAAGAGGTACGCCGTCCGCGGACCGGGCAGCGTCCAATTCAACGGCCAGCAAACCGCCACCAGCAAGAGGCCAATTTGTCCCTGGGCCGCGAATCCCGGTAATCGTCGTACGCCTTCCATTCCTCCCAACACTTTAATCAGCGCCCGGCGGAAAGCAATCGGTCGTATTTGGCGGTGTATAGAGGCAGGCGCGAGGCAGTGTCTCGGCGCCCGGCCTCCGTGACATTAAAAGTTAGCATGCAGGGTAAACATGATCGAATGCGTCCGCACACCCTGGAATTCAGTGTTCAGGTCCGGCAGGAGGTAGCCGGTATAGGTAAACGTTGGGTTGCCGGTCGCGAAATATTGGTAGCCCACTCCCAGGGATACATTCGGGCCAAGCATAAATCGCACACCGGCAAACGCTCGGTACGCAAAGACCAAATCGGATTCGCTGCCGTCAGCGTAATCCCCGGTAGGCGGATATGTGAAATTGTGAGCGTCGAGTATCGAAACGGCCCCGCCAGCCCCGCCACCGATGTAGGGAACGATATTCGTGTGCGGGATTGGAAGTGAAATCGTGAGGTCCGCCAGCAACGGCACGTTGGCCATCGTGGAACCGTTCGCTTGATAATTTTGGACGCTATTCATGCGGCCCCAGATGTAGCCCGTATCGAAATCCAAACCCACGTACTTGTTGAACGCCCAGCCAAAAGCCCCGTCAAATGCGAAGCCGACGTCGTAGTTCACGCGCCCGCTTGGTCCGTTGACTCCATTGTACGGAACCGAGGGATCCGCCGGACTGTAGAAACTCTTAACCATGCTGTCCTGGAAAATCGTCGGCCCAATCCCCGCCCGGAAATACGGTCCCATTCCTTCCGGCCCATACCAATAGTATTGCGCCTTTGCAAGTGACGCGATCGATAACAAAACAATGACTATGACAACTTTTTGTACTTTCATAATGCTCCTTTCGTTCAAATTTTGACTTTTTAATCCAAACTGTCAAGCGCGTGTCTGTTGACCATGGTGACTATTCATTTGTTTCAATTAAT
>DASYZW010000722.1:0-7424 GCA_035945915.1 Verrucomicrobiia bacterium
CGCGACTCTCAAGCCGAACTTGCGCGCGCCGCGGGTTTTTATTGAGTCCATACGCGTTGATACCCGTGAGCAAAATACCAATTCAATCAATTCAGCTTGGAATTCGCCGGTCACCATACCGCCGGGAAAAGAGCAACTCGATATTTCGTACACCGCCCTGAACTTTTCATCGCCGGAGGCCGTGCGATTCCGATATCGACTGGAGGGCCATGAAATTGGCTGGACCGGCGCCGGGGCGCTCCGAGTGGCGCATTACGCCGATTTGCCGCCGGGCAATTACCGTTTCCATGTCATAGCGTGCAACGAAGACGGAGTGTGGAATACAGACGGCGCAGCCCTGGACATCGTGGTTCTTCCACAATTCTGGCAGACCGCCGTCTTTCGGATTACGGTCGTTCTGCTGGTGCTGGCGGCCATTGTAGGCACGGTGCGTTACGTTTCGACGCAGAAGCTGCATCGCCAGGTACAGCTATTGAAACAGCGAGAGGCGCTGGAACACGAACGGGCCCGCATCGCCCGCGATCTGCACGACCAACTCGGCGCGAACCTCACCCAGGTGGCGCTCCTGGGAGAAATGGCCGAAGCGGACAAACATTTGCCGGAGAAAGTTGAAGAACACAGCCGGCAAATTTCCCAAACCGCGCGGGAAACGACGCGCTCGCTCGATGAAATCGTCTGGGCCGTGAACCCGTCCAACGACACGTTGGAAGGCCTGGCAAATTACATTTGCAAATACGCGCAGGAATACTCCGCGCTGGCGAATCTGCCGTGCCGGGTCGATATGCCGGCACAATTGCCCACCGCCCCCATTCCGCCTGAAGTACGCCATAACGTATACCTCGCATTCAAGGAAGCTGTGCACAATGTCATCAAGCATGCGCAAGCCAGCGAAGTTTGGGTGCGATTGAGTCTTCACCCGAAACAACTTATCCTGCAAGTGGAGGACAATGGACGGGGATTGAACAAGCAGGTCGTGTCAAATCGAAACGGATTGCGCAACATGAAAAGGCGCATGGAAGACATCGGCGGCGAGTTTTCCATTTCGCCGCGAGCGAACGGAGGAACGCTGGTGCAATTGACGGTGCCGTTGGCGAATGACGGAAGCTTTAAAACGTTGAAAGGCTAAAATGCGTCGGAGAGTTGCCGCGCCGGCATGCGGCCCGATAAATCAACGCTGACATTATAGCCTTTTTGGGGTATCCAGTACGCCATGCCGACTTCTGTTTCCATAGTCGAAGACAATGAAAAACTGCGCGGAACACTCGCGCGTGTGCTGAATCGCGCCGAAGGTTTTCGTTGCGTGAGCCAGCATCCGGACGCCGAAGAGGCGCTCAAAGAATTGCCCGCCGTGAAACCGGACGTCGTTTTGATGGACATCAATTTGCCCGGCATGAACGGCGTCGAGTGTGTCCGCCAATTGAAAAAGGCCGCGCCCGAAATCCAAATTATCATGCTCACGGTTTATGAAGACACGGAAAATATTTTCGACGCGCTGGCGGCCGGGGCGAGCGGTTACCTGCTCAAGCGCACGACCAGCGCCGAATTGGTCAGCGCGATTCGCGACGTTTTGCGCGGCGGCTCACCAATGACGGCGCATATCGCGCGCAAGGTCGTGCAGTCATTCCAAAAAAGCGCGCCGGCGCAGCCGGCGGAGAATCTTTCCGAACGCGAACAGCAGGTGCTCGACCTCCTGAGCCAGGGCTTGATGTATAAGGAAATCGCCGAAAAGCTTCAAATCAGTTACGAGACCGTCCACACGTATATCCGTCGCATCTACGAAAAGCTTCGTGTGCGCACACGCACGGAAGCGGTGGCGAAATTCCTGCGGCAATAGGCTGCGCATTAATTGCACACCCTTTCCAAATTTTAATAAACTTTTTTTGAATCCTTTCCGGGGATGCATGCGTCTAAGTATGCATTGGGGTAAGAAAGGCAAAAATGTTAAAATCGATTGTATGCACGTATCCGGAGTTTCGGACGTTGCCAAAAGGTCTCAAGCAAATGCTCGTGGCCTCGGAGAATTTATTTTTTAATGAAGTAAGCGGACCGGTCTTGATGAGCCCGAGCCGCGACACCGGCCATGACCGTGAGCGGCTATGGCTGCCGCCCGATCGGATGGGCGCCGTGAATTTAGGAATCGGAGCGTAGGAATTTACGATTTACGCGGTTCAATGGCGCCCAATGGGTATCGCGAAAGCTCCAAATTGAGGAATTCGACCGCCAGGAAACGCAAGCAAGCAAATTTTCGGTCCACCCGCTTGGATTGATCCATCACTTTTAGTGCGGGAACGTAAATCTTACGCCGTAAATTTCCTGAGGCGTCACGCCAGCAGTTTTTCCAACAATGAGTTCATGCGCGTGAGCATGGCCCGGGGATCTTCCAAAAGGCCGGCGGCGACCCGGGCATTGTCGAGCAATTGCGCGGCCACGGCGCCTGCAAGGGCGGCGTCCTTTTGACGCACGGCGTCCAGTCGCCCGATGACCGGGTGCGCCGGGTTGATTTCAAAGTCATATTTCGCGGCAGGCAAATTATCCTGCTTCATGGCCTTCATCATCCGCCTCATGCCGGAGGTCATATGTTTATCCGCATCCACGACCACAGCCGGGCTGTTCACAAGCCGCTGTGACAGGCGCACCTCATTGACGTTGTCGCCAAGCGTGTCCTTAAGCCATTTGGCCAGCTCTTTCCCGGCGTCTTCGCTGAGAGCGGCTTCCTTTTTGTCGCTCAAGCCCAAGTCCGCTTTTTCCGCCGGGCGCAACGCTTTGCCGTCAAAAGTGTGGAGATGTTCGATGACAAATTCGTCCCAGGGATCGAAGAGGAACAAAACTTCCCATTTGCGCTCCTTGAATACTTCGAAATACGGGCTGCCTTCAGCCACGGCGCGATTTGCGGCGAGCAGACAATAGATTTCCTTTTGGTCGGACGGCATCCGTTTTACGTAATCGGCGAGAGACGTGAGTTTACCCGCATCGAGGGTGGATGATTCAAAGCGCACCAACTTTCCGAGCGCCTCTTTATGGGTAAAATCGGTGACAATGCCCTCTTTAATGAACCGCTGGTATTCAGAATAGAACGTTTCGTAGGCGGCGGGATCTTTTTCCGACTGCTCGTCGAGGAACTTCAGGAAGCGGGTCGTGAGCACCTTGTTGAGCTTTTGCATGAGCGAGGTGTCCTGCATGGTCTCGCGGGAAATGTTCAGCGGCAAATCCTCGCTGTCCACGACGCCTTTCAGAAAGCGCAGCCAATCCGGAAAGAGCCCCTTGGCCTTTGCCTGGATGAGCACCTTGCGGCAATATAAATTCACTTCGGAGTCAATTCTGCCCATGCCGAGCGTTTCGAAATTATGCTGCGGCACAAATAGGAGCGATTGGATGGCCAGGGGCGCATCGGCCGAAAAATGCAGACGAAACAGCGGCTTGTCATGGTCATGGCCGATAAACGTATAAAACTCGTTGTACTCCTCCTCTTTGATTTCGTTTTTGTTCCGCGCCCAAATGGCCTGGACCGTATTCAGTCGCTTTCCGTTGAGTTCGATCGGAAACGGCACGAAACTTGAGTATCGCTGGATAATGCGCTCCACCGTGGCGCCGGCGGCGAACTCTTTGGCGTCGTCTTTCAGTTCGAGCGTGATTTTGGTGCCCCGTGGCAAATCGTTCACAGGAGAAACCTCATATCCGCCCATACCCTCGCTGGTCCATTGCCAGCCCTGGTCTTCGGGGGCAAGAGATCGGGTCACCACAGTTACCTTCTTCGCGACCATGAATGCGGAATAAAAACCAACGCCGAATTGTCCAATGAGATTCACGTCAGGCTTTTTATTCTCAGCCATCTGTTTCAGGAACGCCCTGGTGCCGGAATGCGCAATGGTACCCAGGTTTTCCACCAGTTCGCCATGCGTCATGCCGCACCCGGTGTCGGCGATCGTGATTATTGCGGCTTTATCATCCGTGGTGACAGAAATGCCGGGCGCAGTGTCAGGTTGATAAACCGCCCGTCCGGAAGATTGATTGAACCGCAGTTTTTCGCAGGCATCCGCGGCATTTGAGATGAGTTCGCGAATGAAGATTTCTTTGTCGGTGTAGAGCGAATGAATGACGATGTCCAGAAGTTGCTGGATTTCCGCTTGAAAGTGATGTGATTCTTTTTGCATTTACGATTTACAATTATGGGATTGTTTCGCGTCTATCATTTAACCAGTTTGCCGGCCGAAATCAAACCCGGAGCGTCAAATTCATCCGGCCAGGGGCGAATCCAGCTCAGGAATGCCCCGTGATTCGATTGCGATGGACCGTAGAGGTCGCGGCGGACGTGATGAGTTTATTTTTAACGGCTGTGCTTCTGAAATTCCAACGGCAATGACGCCACGCAAGCCGGAACTCATCGGCCCAACCCATGTTTCAGATTTTCCCGGCCACAAGTGCGGATTTTGTGCGGTCGTATTCATTCACCCGGATCAATATGTTGATGGAAGAGCAGGCCGCCCCCACCCAAGCGGCCTGCCCAAGTTTTTCCTCTACCCAATTAACCTACCTTGACATCGATTTGTTTCGGAAGCGCCTTCTCGCTCTTCGCCAGGCGCACCCGCAGAACGCCGTCTTTGAATTCGGCTTTCACGCCGTTGGCATCGGCGTCGTCGGGAATTCCAAATGTGCGCTCAAACCGGCCGTAATAACGCTCCACGCGATGGAATTTGCGGTTCTTCTCCTCTTTTTCAGCCTTGCGCTCACCGGAGATGGTCAGCGTGCCGTTTTCGACGGTCACTTTGACATCCTCTTTCTGAACTTCCGGCAGTTCGACTTTGATCAGATATTCCTTGTCGTCTTCGATGACGTCCACCAGAGGCGCCCACTCAGGCACGGTGATATTTTCTTCGCCAGCAGTCAGGTTGCTGCGACGCAGAAGATCGCCCTCCAAAAGTGAGGACATCCGTCGTTGTATTTCATCCATTTCCCGGAAGGGATTCCAACGCATCAATGTGCTCATAATTTCTTTTATCCTTTCTTTTGGCAGAAAAGTTGAGAGTGAAAAGCGCGCAACCGCTTCTGCCACTCACAGTCGCGCCCACAGGTATCTACCTGCAGCCGACATGCCAGTCGCAGTGTCAGGGTCAAATCGCGAAAAATACGGGGGTTTTTGAAACTTTTATGGGAAATACAGTGACGGCAGTGAGCCAGAAAATAACAATAAGTGTGTCAGAGAGACATCTTGGCGCAGCCAGGAGTAATAAGTGAACCGGTTCCGAAATTTGTCTCGCTCGCACGGTCATTTGCCTTTTTAATTTGCGGGCATGAAACAAAAGGCATACGCCGCCGCGGGCGTTGATATTGACCTGGGCAACAAGGTCAAAGCGACTTTGCCGCTATTGCTGGCCTCCACGCATCGCCGTGAGGTCCTTGGCAAAGTAGGCGGTTTCGGCGGTTTATTTGCGTTGGACGTTCGAAAATATCGCGAACCGGTGCTCGTATCGTCGGTTGATGGCGTGGGCACAAAGCTTAAGATCGCCTTCGCGATGAACCGGCACGATACCATCGGCGCGGATTTGGTGAACCATTGCGTGAATGATATTGCGGTCCTGGGCGCCGAGCCGCTGTTCTTTCTGGATTACCTGGGCACAGGCAAATTGGAGCCGCACGTTTTCACGGATGTCATCAAAGGCTTCGCGCGCGCGTGCGCGGAAAACGGCTGTACGTTGATTGGCGGCGAAACCGCGCAGATGCCCGGATTTTACCAGGCCGGCGAATATGACGTGAGCGGCACGATTGTGGGTGTCGTTGAAAAATCACGGATGCTGAATGGTCAAAAAACAGTGAAAGCCGGAGATGCGATCATTGGTATAGCGTCCAGCGGCCTGCACACCAATGGTTATTCGCTCGCTCGCAAGATATTCTTCGAACAACTTGGCCTGCAATATGACAGCCGGGTTCCGGAGTTAAAGAACTGCATAGGAGAAGAACTACTGAAAGTCCATGTGAGCTATGGCCCGTTAGTCCAGGAACTGTTGAAGCGATTTAATTCAAAATCCTCCAACAAGGCAGACGGGAAATTGCCGGTCAAAGCCTTCGCTCATATCACCGGCGGCGGTTTTGTGGATAACATTCCGCGCGTGCTGCCAAAAACGTGCGACGCGGTCATAAAAAAAGGTTCGTGGGAAATGCTGGCGATTTTCAAATTCATCGAAAGCAAGGGCGGCGTACCGGACGATGAGCTGTACCAGGTCTTCAATATGGGCGTGGGTATGGTGACCATTGTGGCGGCAGAAAAAGCGGGTGACGTTTTGAAATTCATCCGCGCGCGCAAGCATGACGCGTGGCTGATTGGAGAAATCGTAAAGGGCCAGGGAGAGGCGAGAGTCGTCTAAGACTTTCCCGCGGAAAACCGTCCCGAACGCCGGAAAATTGACTTAAATACCCGGCATCGCACGCAACACAGAACACGCCGCGGCTGCCTAAGCCACTCCAGCTTAGGCTCCTTGACCGGCAATTTGCGGACCGCTTACAGTCAAAGCGATTCCAATTATCGCTCGAAATTATAAATGACCGGCTTTAAGAAATCGTGTTTGTTAAAGCCATGCGGAAGGCAAGAAAAACAGTCCAACTTACTGCTTGCGTTAACAAAGGCGCGGGACTTACCTTCCTGCAAACAGGTACTCGGAAAGCGCTTTTATGATTATTTACGCCATATGCCTGGTCGTGGGATTGGCCTTTACCCTCCTGAGCGCCGTCTTTGGCCATATCCTGGGTGGACACGATTCCCTGGACGCGAGCGGCCATGCTGAATCGGGTTTGGCGCACCAGGGCGAGCCCGGCATTTCGTTTTTCAGCCCGACGGTCCTCGCCTGTTTTGTCACGGCATTCGGCGCGGTGGGCATGATTCTGAGCCGGATTTCCGCCACCCATAGTGTTTGGATTAGCGCGCCCATTTCAGCGGCTGCCGGCTTTCTGATTGCGCTGGCGGTTTTATGGCTTTTCAACGCGATGTTCAACAAAACCCAAAGCTCCAGCGAGTCACGAGTTGGAACACTGATCGGGCAAACTGCAGCCATCGTGACGCCGATTCCGGAAAACGGCGTGGGCGAAATTTCGTACGTACAGTCCGGCTCACGTTACACAGCGGCCGCGCGCGCGGAGAAAGGCGTCATGATATCGGCGGGTAAAACCGTGAAAATCACGCGTATCGTCGGCGCGCAGTTTTTTGTGGAAGCCAGCGAGTAAAATTAAAAAGCAGCCATCAACTATTACAAATTCCCATGCACGTGCTACCCATCCTGGCAGTTACCTCCGACGAAGTCCCATGGATTACAGTGATCGCCGGCGCCGGCGCGATCGTGTTGGTGGTTTTTGTATTCCTGATCGTGTGGGCCAGCCGCTACACGAAAGTCGGCCCAAACCAGGTACTGGTAATTTCGGGCCGCAAACACCGGATC
>DASYZW010000723.1:0-3758 GCA_035945915.1 Verrucomicrobiia bacterium
AGCGGGCGCAATAGGAAATGGGGCTGGTCCACAGCGAGGACACGGTCGAATGATTCCACATTGAGAATTGCCGGTTTGTGAATCCATAGCCCTCTACGGCACTCAGGTACTCTGGCAATGCCTTGCAGGCGCGGCCGTAAAAGTAAGCCGGCATGTAAAACCCCTCGGATCCATATTCGCCGGGCCAATTACCCATGGTTGAGTCGTCAATTCCCAGGAACGTCGCCGTGGCCGTTTGGGTGTCGGGCCCGGTCGTTACCTTGGCTGGTTTTGAAAATTGCCCGACAACGCCGGAAAGGCCAACCGCTGCCGCGCGATAATAATAGATCGTGGAGGGCTTTACGCGAAGATCCCGGAAATGGTTCGGGTTGCTCCGACCTGCCACGACAGACCTGGAAAAGTCGGGGCGTTCGCTGCGTTCCACCACGTAATAATTGACCTGCTCCGCAATTCGCGCCGGCGCCCAGCGCAAATCAACTTCGCCACTGCCCGCAGACGCCGCGCTGAGCTTTCGGACCGCGGATTCTTTGGCGGCGTGATGGTCCTCAAAACAATATACCCAATAATAAAACTCGTTGATTTCAGAATTGTTGCCGCCGGCATTTTCAATTCGCAAGCGCAGTTGATGTTTGCCTTGGGTGTAAGCCGCGGGAATTTCGAAATCCGCATCGTACCAGCCCTGATAAAAAGGGGCGTCCGAATAGGTGCATACGTCCCAGGGCCGTTCGTTTACGCGAACACCGTCCACATAAACGATTGCGCGCTGGATGCCATTTCCGCAGCGATATATCCGCCGCCGGAGTTCGACACCCTGATTCGCGGGCGAGATCCGGACCGTGAATTCACTGGAGCCATTGAAGGCGCGACCATTGTCCTGGCAGGTGTCATATTCATAATCGCGCTCGTAACCGTCATAGCCGCTGCGGAATGTCTTCATCCACGTCTGACCGGCAACGTGATAGTGATGGGCAGTTTCAGATTGCGGATCTCCCACGTCCAATTCGTCGGTCAATAGCAGGTTGCCGCCCTTCGGCAATTGATAATAGTAAACCACGACATCTGTCTCGCCTCCATAGTCATGGCCGCCCTCACGCGAGAATTCATAGTTGATTCGAATATGCTGGTTGAAAAAATAAGAATCATTGTAATAAAGCCGATACGCCGTTTGATAGCCATTGACCAACCCGCCCCAAAGCGCCTTTTGATACGCATCGCCGCCATATCCCTGGTTGTGGTCGTCTTCCGTTCCGTCACCGTGAATCTGCGGCGTGCGGCTGCCATCAAGGTAAGTAAATTCGTCCCCATCCATCGCGTATTTGGTTGAATAAAAGGAAATCCCAACCACCCGGCCCTGGCCACTTTCATCAAAAACCGTGTTGAAGAGACCTCGTCCCGGATCCCGGGCGAGCGTGCGTTTAGCACAGAAATATCCGGCTTGCCCCTCTGGATAAGCCAGGACCGTTGAGGGTTTATATTGAATTTGACAAGACACGGATTTCAAATCCACCCCGCTTTCGTTAACAAGTTCGAGCCGCGCGGAACGCCAATACGGCATCGGCCAGTAACAATAAAACTCGTGGTTCGTGCCGTTGAAACCATAAAAAAGCGTGTGCAGGGACATCTCCGGGATGTCCCGGCAATTGGCATATGTTTCACCGCCGCCGCCAAAGAACAGGCCAATCGGCACATCTATCGCCGGTTGCTTCTCACCATCCCAATAAATGCGAAGTATCGTATGATAAAATTCCATCCTCCCGTATGAATCCAGGCGGAGTTTGAGGCTGGCGATTGAGCCTGTGCCGTGTAATTCCGCCAGCAGTGCGCTTCTCCCTTTTAAAATCGAAACCGTGTTTGACACCGTGACATTGCCCATCGCGGGCTTCGGATCACACCCTAAACGGGTCCACTGGTCTTTGACCACACTGCTGTCCTGACCGGGACCGCCCCACGTCGTTACTGAATTCGTGTCCGGATACGTCAGATAGGTATATTGATACCAACAGGCATTTGTATCGGGCAGTTTGGAGAAATCGTCTGTCGTCGTTACTTTCAACCGGGTGTTGAATACAAAAGGATAATACAAAATCCCAAAGCGCGGACGCGGGTCCAGGAAGGCAAAGGGTCCGTTGAACGGCGGGATCTTTCCGCCGAATAAATCGTCGATGGTCGAATCGACTCGGGGGTTTGATTCGTTATCAAAGTAGTATTTGATGTGGGACAAGCCGGCCTGTTTTTTCCGGCCGCGGGACCATACATTGATTTGCTGGCGGTAGAGACAGCCCGGCCCGGAAGCGTCAAAAATCACGTATTCACCGTTGGTATCAATATACTTTGTGTATGCCCTACTGAAATTGCCGTCGTTATTTGAGCCACCCGGATCATGCGAACTGGACTGCCGCGTTTCCGTACCGTCCGGCGGAAAGAGCGGCAACAGTTCGGGATGTTCCATCGCGGCCAATCCGGGCGCAGGCAGGGTCGCCACACTGCCGCCGAAAGCTGCCCGTTGGGCCAGCAGCAGAAAGAACAGCAAAGACAATCTGTCAACGTTTGGCCTGAAAAATAAATAAATCCTGTGTAACATTTTCAATTCTTACCGGGTCTGAAAAACTTAATTAATTGACGCGCCATGCGGCGCGTCAGCGCGCTTGCTGCCGGAGGAAACACCGATGGAATGCCGGCCCGAACCGATGTTCTCCACCGTGACGAGCTCATTCGAAATAGAGCCGGAAACAATTTTTCCATCAACAAGGACCATCGAATTTGTGCCATCGGATGCCGGGAGCACAACTGTCGCAGTAACATTGCCCGGAATATCGGCAACCACCTGGAACGAACCCGACTGGTTCGTTACGTGGACGGAAACAGGCCCGCGGATTGTGGGAACCGTGCCATCAACCCGGGACAAAGAGCTGCCGAGTTCGGGCTGAATTAAGATCTGGCGGTACCCCGGCGTGAGCGGGCGAACACCGAGCACGAATCGCGGGATCAAATTGGCCGGCGCCGCGCCCCACGCGTGGTTCCAGTCTAAATTCTTTTTGTCGTCAAAATTCCACGCTTCAGTGGTAAGCGTTGAGCCCAGATGAATCATATTCAGCCAACTGCGCGGGCCGTTGGTCGTTATCAAATCAATTGCCGTATCCGCATCCCCGGCGGCAAATAGCCCTTCCAATAAGTATTGGGCGCCATAAACGCTCGGCGGCATCCCGTCGTCCGCCGCGATGCGCGAATGCAAATAGCTGACCAGCGACGCTTGCCGGTCCGCCGGCACGAGGCCGAACGCGAGCGGAAAGAAATTGGCGTGCGCGGAAGCATGAGTCGTCCCCACGCCATCGACGTAACAGTGAGAACCGCTGTCCCAAAACACGTCGTTGTAGTTTGAATAAACGTTCGCCGCCATCGCCGTGTATTTGCCGGAATCCGCGGCGCGGCCAACGACCTCCGCGATATTGGCCATAATTTGCAAGGAACGAAAATAGAAAGCGTTGTTAACGGAGTTGGTCCAATTTCGATAAGCGCCCTCCTTGATCACGAAACCATCACGATCGGCCGGGGGCCAATCCACAACGTCGCAATTTACCTTTTGCGGGAAGTCCGGAAATCCGCGAAGCAGGCCATCGCCGGTCGCCGCCGAGGCCAGAAGATCCGGCTTGAGCGCGTCATAATATTGGCAAAGCAAGTCCGCATTTCCAGTTTGAAGATAATCCGCCCAGGCGATGAAAATCATGTGAAACTTCCATTCCGTCGGCCAGGTCGGATGC
>DASYZW010000724.1:0-6573 GCA_035945915.1 Verrucomicrobiia bacterium
CGACGACAAATTGCCGATTGACGCCATCATTTTTCTGGGCACCGGTTATTGTCCGCTGGGCTGGAACATGGGCCACGGTTCATTGACGTTCAACCCGAAGTCGTTTCCGCACCCGGCGGCGCAAATCCAGGCACTGCATGATTTGCATTTGAAAGTCGTGCTGCACATCAACAACGTGCCGTCAAATCTGTTTGGCACGTCCATGACGGAAACCTCCAGTTCGCCGGCCTACATCGGCAATTATTGGCGGCGGCATGTCCCTGACATGAAGTTGGGCGTGGATGGCTGGTGGCCGGATGACGGCGATGAACTTTCGGTGGAATCGCGTCTGGCCCGTCATCTTTGTTATTATGAAGGCCCGCTTCTGTTGCATCCGAATGAGCGTCCTTGGAGCCTGCACCGCAACGCCTATGCGGGCGCGGCGCGATACGGCGGCTGGATTTGGTCCGGCGATATTTTCTCGCGCTGGAGGACGCTGGCTACCCAGATATCGGTGGGCCTCAACAGTTCGTTGAGCCTGACCCCGTTTTGGGGCACGGACACGGGCGGATTTATTCCCACACCGGAGTTGACAGGGGAACTTTATGTGCGCTGGTTTGAATTCTCGGCGTTCTGCCCGCTGTTCCGCTCACACGGGGTGACGTGGCATCTCCGGCTGCCGTGGGGATGGGATACAGGCGAACCGGGACCGGTGGAATCGCACTATCAGCCCGACCCGACGGAATTGCACAACTCGCGGGTGGAACCGATTTGCCGTCAATACCTGGATCTGCGTTACCGTTTGTTGCCCTACAATTACACGCTCATGCGCGAGTCGGTGGACACGGGAATTCCCGCCATGCGGGCGCTCTGGCTTTATTATCCCAACGACCCAGAGGCGGTGAAACAGGGCGACGAATATCTTTGGGGACGCGACCTGCTCATTGCACCGGTGGTAAAAAGGGGCGCGACCACTCGCCGCCTTTACCTTCCCGCCGGAACTTGGTTTGACTGGTGGACGGACAAAAAGGTTGAAGGTGGAAAATGGGTGGATCGCCCGGTGGACCTGGCAACCTTGCCAATTTACGTCCGCGCCGGGGCCATTATTCCGCTGGACCCGGTGCGGCAATACACGGCGCAGCCGGTGACAAGACCGACGACCCTCCGAGTTTATCCCGGCGCCGACGGGACATTTACACTTTATGACGACGACGGAAAGAGTCTGGATTATCGTGACGGCTCGGATACCAACATGATTTGGATTCGTATGCACTGGCATGACGAGGCGCACCTGTTGACTTTGGAACCGGGTTCGCGAA
Organism: Verrucomicrobiia bacterium; assembly: GCA_035945915.1. Taxonomy (GTDB): domain Bacteria; phylum Verrucomicrobiota; class Verrucomicrobiia; order Limisphaerales; family UBA11358; genus UBA11358. Next base: position 1,299 of record DASYZW010000724.1, read on the forward strand.
TAAAAAAATGGCCCGGAATCACCAGAGATTTTGTGGTGGAAGTGGCTGGCGCTGGAGCAGAGCCGCAAACGGTGCGTTTCAGCGGGAAAAAAGCCACGGTAAAATTTTGAATCCCGCCGGCGGTTGGATGCGGCAAAGTCGCTGTGAGTTGGTAAAGCCCTAAATCTTAGATTATTGACCTGAAACCTCCTTTGCAGAAACGAAAACCGCTTTAAAATATCCGTCATTAACCATTTATCGAAACCGGCTGATCATTGGAGCAATTGCCAGCGGTTGTTTCAAAAATCTGTTCTCCAAATGGAGAACTGAAAATGGTTTCGGTGGTTGGTTTCACTGTGGTTATGTGCCGATTCATGAAAAAGCTGATAATCTTTATGTTGGTATCCATGTTCGGGGCAGCGATGGCCGCGCAAACAGAGTTCCGCCCGCCATCGGTTCCGCTGGTGGTGAATACACCTTATTTCAGCGTTTGGTCGCCGGGAGACTGGCTGACGGACACGAATACGGCAAGCTGGACAGGAACACCCCAACCGTTGGACAATTTGATTCGCATTGACGGGCGCGCTTATCGGTTGATGGGGGTTGAACCGGCAAACGTGCCGGCGCTGAAACAAATCTCCATACAGGTTTTGCCAACGCGCACGATCGCGGTGTTCACCAACGAGACCGTCCAGGTCACGATGACTTTCATGACGCCGGGGCTGCTGAACGATCTGGATGTGCTGTCTCGCCCGGTCACATATTTGACATGGCAGGTTCGTTCGATCGATGGCAAACCGCATCAAGTTCAACTGTATTTTGGCGCGAGCACCTTGTTGGCGGTCAATCATCCGGACGAGCCGGTGACTTGGAATGACGTGTCCTCTTCCGGCCTCAAAATCCTGCGCGCGGGAACACAGGCGCAGTCGGTGTTACAAACTTATGGTGACGAAATTCGCATTGACTGGGGTTATTTCTATCTGGCCGGTCCGGCAGACGATGTGAACGAAGCTGGCTTTGGAAGTGAATCCACCGCGCCGGAGAGTTTTGCCCACGGGGAAAATTTGCCGACGGCACAATTGAACCCGCCGGAAGCGCCTGATGGCGATGCGCCGGTGCTGGCGATGACGTTGGATTTAGGCAAGGTTGGCGCTGAACCCATTCGGCGGCATGTGATGCTGGCCTATGACGAAGTGAAGGCGATTCGCTACTTCACCACAGACTTGGAACCTTATTGGAAACGGAACGGCATGACTGCCCCCGAAATGCTTGAAGAGGCTGAACTCGATTATTCGGTGCTGGTGATTCGCTGCGGTAAATTCGATGACGAATTGATGCGGGACATGAAGCAGGCCGGTGGTGATAAGTATGTCACGCTGGGAGCTTTGGCCTACCGGCAGACCATCGGAATGCATGATCTGGTCGCCGACAGCGGAGGAAACCAGCTGCTGTTCAGCAAGGAACCCAGCAGTAGCGGCAACATTGATACTGTGGACGTCATCTATCCTTCCAGCCCGCTGTTCCTGCTCTTCAATCCCGGTCTGCTTCGGGCGATGTTGGTGCCTATATTGGATTACTGCAACGGCCCGATCATCAAACACGATTCCTGCCCGCATGATTTGGGAATTTATCCGCGGGCAACCGGTTGCTGGAACGGCGACGGAGAAATCGAAATCATGCCGGTTGAGGAGACTGCGGACATGCTGATCATGCTGGCGGCGGTAGCCCATATTGAAGGCAACGCCGACCTGGCCAACCAATACTGGCCTTTGCTGACCCGCTGGGTCGGTTATCTCAAGCGCAAAGGATGGGACTTGGATTTGCAGCTTTGCACCGATGATTTCACCGGCCACCTGGCGCGCAATGTCAATCTCTCGATGAAGTCAATCCTCGCAATGGGTGCCTACGCTGAATTGGCCGGGATGCTCGGCAAGACGGAAGAAGCCGCCAAATGGCGCGAAACGGCTAGCGAGTTTGCCGCCAATCTGTTAAAGGCGGCGGACGACGGCGATCACACCATGCTGGCCTTGGGCCATCCGGGAACTTGGAGCCAGAAATATAATCTTGTTTGGGACAAGGTGCTGGGTTTGAAGCTGTTTCCCGATGAAGTCCGTCGGCGCGAGGTGGCTTGGTATAAAAAGGTCATGAATCCTTACGGAGTGCCGCTGGACTCCCGTGCCACGTTCACCAAGCTCGACTGGTCGGTTTGGAGCGCCAGTCTGACGGGGAACCGGCAGGATTTCGAGACCTTGATAGACCCGATTTATCGCCTGCTGGATGAATCACCACAACGAGTTCCCATGGGTGATCTGCTGGAAACCACAACTCCGAAATGGCGGGCGTTCAAGGCCAGACCCGTGGTGGGCGGCGTTTTCATCCAGATGCTATACAATCAAGCGTTGTGGAAGAAATGGGCCAGACGCGCGCCGGTCATTCCCAATGTTTGGGCACCCTTTCCGATGAAGGTTCCACCAGACACGGTTCTGGAGGATTCGCAGTTGCGGCCACGGGAATGGTATTATACCACCCACAGCCCCGGCACGAACTGGACTCACGTGGAATTGGACTACAAGGTTTGGATTGGCCGTCATCCGGGTTGGCGCAGCACGCGAGGTGGTTTCGGTTCGGTGGTGGACGAGTCGGCGGGAATTCGCACGCATTGGGACGGGAGCGAATTGTGGTTGCGCAAGCCGTTCGTGATTTGGGAGCGCGACATCAAGAATCTCACGTTGCATGTTTGTCACGCCGGTCCTGTCGAGATTTATTTCAACGAAGTCCTGGCGGCGAAGTTGACCGGCTCCAGTCACGGAAAATTTGAAGCAGTAGCAGTGAATCCAAACGCCACGGCCGTGCTGCAGCCGACCGATACGCTGAACACTCTTGCCGTCCATTGCGGCAGGGCGGAAACGGCACCCATGTTTGATCTGGGAATCACTTGTGAAAAATGAATCATAACTTGTTCCATCGGTTTCCGCGCCGCGACTTTCTTCGAAATGTCACGGCGGGAGTTCTCGGCACGAGACCTCTGGTTTTCAGTTTAGTTGGACTGCTGGGAGCGGAACAAATTCTGGCCGCCGACCTCGTTGCTTCCAATGCGGAAACCGCTCCCCGCAATTCAGGCGATCTGGGCAACGGCACCTACAAAAATCCGGTCATCATGGCGGGAGACATCGCGGATTTGAGCATCATTCGGGAGGGCCGGGACTATTATCTGGTCCACGGTTATTATTGCGCTCCGGGGTTTCTCATCTGGCATTCGCGTGACTTGGTCAATTGGGAGCCGGCTAAAAAACTGCGCCCTGAAAGCGGTCCCAGCGGGCCGGATATTTCCAAGTGCGGTGGCCGTTATTATATTTACTTCGGTGGTCCGGGCGGCGTCAATGTGATTCACGCCGCTCATCCATTGGGAGAATGGAGCGACCCGGTTTCACTGGGCATAAACGCCTTCGATCCGACGCATATTATATGTCCCGACGGACGGCGTTTCATATTAAGCGGCTCGCCGGTGGGGTATCTTTATGAACTGGCACCCGACGGACTTTCGGTCATTGATGGCAGCAAGCGGAAATTCAATTACGACGGCTGGCCCATTCCGGAAAACTGGGACGTCGAATGTTCTTGCTTGGAAGGGTGGAATACCGCTCAGAAGAACGGATATTATTATGTGCTGGCGGCGGAAGGCGGGACTTCCGGCCCGCCCACCAGCCACATGTGCGTCGTGGCGCGTGCCACATCCCTTGCCGGCCCCTGGGAAAACTCCCCTTACAATCCCGTGGTCCATACTTACAGCGCGGAAGATGCCTTCTGGTCCAAAGGGCAGGGCGTATTGATTGATACCCCGGAGGGAGACTGGTTCATCTTGTATCATGCCTATCTTAAAAACGCGGAAAATCTGGGGCGGCAAGTCTGTTTGGAACCGGTGGAATGGACTTCCGACAAATGGTTTCGCATTCCCCAAGGAATCAAGGCCGATCAACTGATTCACAAGCCCAAGGGCGGCGAGGCTGTTCCCAATGGTTTCAAACCCACCGACGATTTTCGTGGCCCCGAACTCGACGTTAAGTGGGGTTTCACCGCCCGTTCCGCCGAGGGCCGTTACCGGTTTGTCAAAGATGGGCTGGCGTTGAAAGCTTTTGGTTCAGGCATCGCCGACGCGGTGCCGATGGTGATGCCGGTGACACATCGCGCTTATGAATTTGTCGTGGAAATGACGGTTCCACCCGGGGTCGAGGGCGGCGCGACGGTTTACGCCAGTGAGCGGGCCAATGCCATGGTCAGTTTGAAGGATGGCCGCATCCGCTGCAAATCTCTGATTGCCGAAGAACTGTATCCTGCCACTTACAAGTTTGAGCGGATTTTTTTTCGCGCGATTTTTCAGAACAACATCCTGCGATTTCACTTCAGTGGCGACGGGAAAAATTGGACGAAGATGCGTGATTCGTTTGATGTATCGTGTTTCAACCGCAATACCTTTGGCGGCGTCGAAGCGGTGCGCCCCGGGATGTTCGCCGCCGGCAGCGGTGAAATCGTCCTTCACAGCTTTACGCTGCGGAGGTTGGCGTAAAGTGGATTCCCGAAATTCACTGAATGCCAGCGCGGCATACACCGCTGCTTATGGGTTAGACCATGTGAATTGATTTGAACTGGAAAACCAGGCACTGATCCGTGTAAAACATAAAACCGAATTCCATTGATGAAAGTTTTATGAAAACCGGGAACAACGGTGGCCAAAAAAATTTGACCGATGCCATCTCGCGGCGTAACGCGCTGAAACTGGGAGGCACCTTGTTGGTTGGCGCCATGATGCCTGGATGTGTTTCCGCTCTGGGGCAACCGACCGTCGTGGTTGGTGACCCCGCTCAACCGGCAGCACTTCCGTCCGCCATACTTAATGCATACAATCGTGGAGCACGGGATATTACGATTAAACCGGGCACCTATGTGCTGCCGGCCACCGGAGGAAACAGCATTGAATTGACCGGCTGGAAGAACGCCATGATTCGCTGCAAAGGTGTCACGATCCTCTTCGAGGAAACTCATTATCGTCCGGTCATGATCAACCAGTGCAGTAATGTCACCATTGAAGATGCGACATTGCAATTCGAGGGAATCTCTTATACTCAAGGGAAAATCAAGGAGATCGGGAAAGATGCTGCTGGCAAATATGTGGACTGGCAGATTGACGCCGGATACCCGACGGATGTCAATCCCGCCCGCACCACCTATAACGTAATTGACCAACACACCAGTCTGCTCAAGGTGGGCACCGGGGATTGCGGAGCGAGCAAAGCAACCT
>DASYZW010000725.1:0-1594 GCA_035945915.1 Verrucomicrobiia bacterium
AGTGGATACGATTGATAAACTTCGTCGCAGACTTTCGCCAGGTCCGCGCCGCGAGTGACCAGTTCGGCGCCTGCATGAAACGTCCCGGGCCGTGTCGTGGGGTATTGAAACGAGCCGGTGTCCGTTGATACCGCGGCAAAAAGATTGTCGGCGATTGGCTTGGTGATCGGCCAGCGCGCCGCTTTAAGCAGCCGGAATATCAATTCGCCGCACGAGGGCTCGCGCGCCGAAACCCAATTAATGTCGCCGTAGCGCGGATTGCTCTCATGATGATCGATATTGATCAGAATCTTTCGGTCCAACGAATATTTGCCCGCCGTGCCGAGCCTGGGAAAACTCGCGCAATCGGTCGCGATGACACAATCGAATTGCTTCCCCGCCCTGGGTATCTCAAACAAACGCTCGGGGTCCAAAAACTCGTATTTTGCCGGAATCGGGTCCTCATTCCAGCAAGTCACGCGCTTGCCTTCGTTGCGTAACGCGATGGCCAGCGCCAATTGTGAGCCGACGCAGTCTCCGTCCGGGCGCACGTGCCCGACTACGCAAAAGGTTTTATGTTCCCGGATGGTTTCAAGGATACGGTCAATGATTTTGGGATAGGAAGTCATTTTGATTCATCCGGGTCTTCTGGCGATTGGGCCTTTTCCAATTCCTCGATAATTTGCAAAACCCGGTTTCCGCGCACAATCGAATCGTCGAAGACAAATTTAAGCGTGGGAGTGTATTTGAGCACGACCGAGCGCGCCACAAGCCCCTGGATGCGCACCCGGTTCTCCGTGAGCAACTGCAACCCGCGTTTTTGTTGCGCGGCGTTTCCAAAAATACTGATGAAAACTACGGCTGATTTCAAATCGCCGGCCACGTCCACGTCGTTGACCGAGATCAGGCCCGCTTCGTTGACGTGGAACTCGCGTCGAATGGCTTCGCCGATTTCCCGCTTTAATAACTCGCGGACGCGTTCGTGTCGAAGAGTTGGCATGGCTCTAACGCTGGATTAAATAATTACCGGATCCCGGGATTGGTGAATCGGCGGGGCGGGAACGATCTCCAACACCCGATGCAAAGGTCCAACAAACCGTCTTTCATAACTTCGCCGCAACTTTCTCAATAGAATAACATTCAATCAAGTCCCCGACTTCAAAGTCGCCGAATCCTTCGATGCGAATGCCGCATTCCATGCCGGCCCGGACTTCGTTGACTTCGTCCTGGAAGCGGCGGAGCGACTGCGTAACTCCCTCGTAAATGACGTCTTTGCGGCGGCGCACGCGGACCTTGCCGCGAACAATGCGGCCGGTTGACACCATGCAACCCGCCACAGGGGCGCCCTTGGATAATTCAAAAACTTTCCGGACTTCCGCCGAGCCGATGATTGTTTCCCGGCTGACAGGCTCCAGGAGGCCCGCCATGGCCTCCTTCACCTGGTCAATTAATTCATAAATAATCGCGTACAACTTGATCTGCACGCCCTCCCGTTTGGCCTTTTCCGCTGCGGTGCTGTCCACGCGCGTATGGAAACCCAAAATAATGCCGTTCGAAGCGGAGGCCAACGCCACGTCATTTTCCGTGATCGCGCCCACGTCGCTGTGGATGACTT
>DASYZW010000726.1:0-2135 GCA_035945915.1 Verrucomicrobiia bacterium
CAGGTGACCCGATAACGCGAATCCGGATTCATACAGGCCAGGATGCTGAAATTGCGACCGACGCCGTTTGCGGGCTTCAATTTCGCCCGCAGCCCGCGATTGTTTCCGCTGAACTCGCAGCTCTCAATCCAGGTATCAAAACCGCAGGTGAATCGGCCCGGGGTATACAGCGATGCGAACCAGGACAATGCCGGTGACGAAAGGCTGCTGAATTGGCGCCAGCCCGAGCCGAACGGCTCGCGCGGTTCAAAATGCTCCATGCAATTGTACGTTGAATCGGTGACCTTCTTCCAAAGGGCAACGCCGGTCCGGGCGATTCGGACCGCAAGGTCGCCGCGTCCCAAATCGAGCATGGTTTTCCAAAAGAACCACTGGTGCGCCAGCCAGACGCTGCCGTTCCAATAGCCCGTCGGGATGTAATAGGGCGCGGATTGATCCACCGTGGTAATGCCAATCTCCATCCATAAATGTTGCGGGGAAAACAGTCGCTCAAGAATCTGCCGCTCCTGCGCGGGCGCGCAGATGCCCGCAACCAACGGATAAATTCCATCCAATCCCATGTCAAAATTGGCTCCGCTTTCGTGGCGCAGGATTCCGGTGGGCTCGCCCCGGTCATCGTGCATCACGTATCCGAAATAACCGGAAGATTCGTCCCACGAATATTTTTGCAGCGAATCGGACAGGTCGCTGATGTCCTTGTCGTATGCCGCAAAATCCCCCGTGCGTCCCAACGCCGCCGCCGCCGCGCGAAGTATTTTGGCGCAACGAATCGTGTGCGCTGAGTTTACCACCGGCGCGACGGCAGCCTCCAGGTTTTGCGCATGAATGTATTTTTGCGGAGGGTAATCGTCCCATCCGCCGGAATTGTAGAAATAATCCCAGGTGCAAATGAGATGGTCCCGGTGCCGGCGGGTCGTGGAGCTGCCCAGGCGTCCCGCAAGGAACGCGTGATATTGGCGGAGCCGCGGATAACAGTATTCCAATAAATCGCGCGATTGCGTGCGATTCCATAGCTCCCAAAAGAGATAGATTTGCACCGGCACCGGTGAGCCATGATGGATAAAGGCCGATTGCGCGCCCGGCGGCGTCAGGTAAGCATTGAGAATCTCCAGCGCATTTTGCAAATCCAGTTCGACTAATCCCAATCCGATAAATCCCGTGTCCCATGTGTAAAGACAATCCCAGATTCGGCCGGGCGAATAGTGCCGGATGTAACCGCGTTGGGTGTACAGCGGATAAACGAGGTTGGACAGGGTCACGGCGGCCATGAGTTGCTGGCCGAACTTGAATTCCTGGCCAGTTGGAGAACTGACGGTCTTAAAGGCGCAGCGCTTTGCGGCCAGATAGATTCTCTCATATCGACCACCCTTGGGATCAAATGCGGCGAGGCGCCGCCGGACTTCCTTTTCCGGTCCCGCGCAAATCAGGCCGTAAATAACTTGTCTCGAATGTGGCGCCAGCATCAATGGCTGCGACGCCGCATGAACGAAAAGCGAGTCGGGATCGCCGGCATGTCCGCGGCGAGCGTCGCCAAAAATGCGCGGACGTGTGTCGGGTCCTGGCTCCGTTCCAAACGCCGGGTCCAGTTCGGACCATTTTAATTCACGGGACGGCGCAAGCGGAACGCCGATGGTAAATCCGTAAGTATTCGGAACATCATCGTATTTCAGAATGAGCCCGTTCGAAATAGACTCAACCTTTGGGACGGGATGCCAGGGTTGTTCCATGAAGGCGACGTCATTCGCCTGTGCCGATTCGACGATGGCAAAGCCATTTAATGCCACGGCGCCTCCGCCCTGCGAAGTAAAACGAAGAACCAGATTACCGGCGCCCAATTTGCCCAGGGGCACGGTCGCGGTGGAAAAGGTATCGCCTCCCCGGAACGTTATTTTCCGATTAATCGGCCCGCTCAATTGAAAGGTAACGCTTTCGCCCCGGTCAATTTGGAATCTCCAAATCAACGCCGCATTCGAGAGCGGTTTCGCAAGCAATACCCGGTAAACCAGGGTGTCTCCGGAATCCATTCCGAAATTCAGGGCGACAACCGAGCCGCCCACACAATCGTGCCGCCGCTCTTCGCCTCGCCATTTGCCGTCCGTCACCAGGTCGTCCGTGGGGCGCGGCCGGGCGAATTG
>DASYZW010000727.1:0-5716 GCA_035945915.1 Verrucomicrobiia bacterium
TTTATCAGACTGAGCGCACCCCCACGGACCCGCCCAAGGGCACCTACACGTTTGTCGCCCAATGCGGCATGAGCGGAGTCGTCCTCGGACCGCCGAATTATCACGACTATCAAAACCAATTGCGCAGGCTCCATGCAGAACGATTTTCAAAAATGCCGTTCGACGCCTTCAAGTCTCGCGTGAAAATTGTCAGGGATGAAGCGGTCGTCAAAAAATGGATCGAGGAACACAGTTTCAAAACCGAATACATTTGCCTGAACGTTCCTGAGCCGCTCAAGTTGCCCTCGTCTGAGGAAGTGGAGAAGCATTTTCGTTCCGTCCACAAAGAAGCCATTATCAAGTCCGCGGACACGACGCTTGTTGATGGAGTGAAAAGCCGCAATTTGCGCAGCCAGGACTTGCAACGCCTCGTCCGGTTCGAGTGGGAAAAGCAAAAGCACTTTCCGTTGCAATTGGCGACCGCGCTCAGCAAACAATTCGCCTCTCATGGTCTTCAGTTCTTTAAGAGAGAGAAAACGGTTGTGCACGTAAGCGTCGCCCGCCCGCAATATCTCGACCTGGAAACAACTCCCGTCTCCGACAATGTCAAACGCATCGTGGAGTTTATTAACGCCCATCCCGGCTGTTCCCGGCGCAAATTGATGGAGGCCCTGGCTCCCGCGCCGCGCCCGGCGGCGCCGCCTGCGACTGCGGCTCCGGAAGGCCAAACACCAGACGCGGCCACGGCGGCCCACCCCGAGCCGACCCAGGAGCAAACGTCACTCATTGCCGATTTGCACTGGCTGATTCACCAGGGCCATGTCTTGGAATTCTCAGACGGACGCTTGGACACAGCGAAAAAGCCGCTGCCCAGGCCGCCTAAGCCGGAGAAAAAAACCGCTGAAGGATCGCAGCCGGAGCAAATGACGTCAGCCCAGCCGGGCGAAGCCGCGATCGAAACGAATTCCACAGGCGAAGCGCAATCCACTGCCACGCCTTCAATTGAGGAACCCGATCATCCGAAAAACCCGGCTAATACGCCTTCCGATGATTCCGCCCGGGCAAACGCCACGGAAAATCCGCCTCAACCGGCGGAAACCACAGTTGAACAGGCGCCTTCAGGTTCATAAGGGCGTCTCACCTGGCGGCTTAAAAGTGCCGTCCGGAGGCGGATTCATTTCTTTCCTTAATCCCTGGTCGTGTTAAACTAACCCATGCCATTTAGCAAATTAGGTCTGGCGCAGCCGGTTTTGGACGGGGTCAAAGCAATGGGTTATATCGAGCCCACTCCGATTCAGCTCCGCGCCATTCCACTGGTCCTTACCGGACGGGACGTTATCGGGAGTGCGCAAACCGGCACCGGAAAGACCGCCGCATTCGCGTTGCCCATTCTTTCCAGGCTCGGTTCACATGCCCAGGGACAAAGCCCGCGCGCCCTCATCCTCGAACCCACCCGGGAATTGGCCGCGCAGGTCGAGACGTCCTTCCGCGATTACGCCCGTTTCGTCAATTTGAAGATCACCGTCGTTTTCGGCGGCGTCGGTTATGGACGGCAAACCGATTCCTTGCGCGCCGGCACGGACATCGTTGTAGCCACGCCCGGCCGGTTGCTCGATCATCTCCAGCAGGGCACCGTGAAATTGGACAAGGTCGAGTACCTGGTGCTGGACGAGGCGGACCGGATGCTGGACATGGGATTCCTCCCGGACGTGCGAAAGATCATTGATCGCTGCCCGCGCAACCGCCATACCGCGTTGTTTTCAGCCACGATCCCGCCCCAGATCGAAACCCTCATCAACTGGGCCATGCGCAATCCTGAGACCGTCGAAATTGGCGCCCGCCGGACACCCGCCGAGACCGTCAAACACGTCATCTATCCCGTGGCGGATTCCCAAAAGACCGACTTGCTTTTGAAGCTGCTGGATTCGGTCCATTATGATTCGGTCATCGTGTTTTGCCGCACCAAGCACGGCGCCGACCGTGTCGCCCAACTGCTGAAACGCAATAACCATGCGGTGTGCGTGCTGCACTCCAATCGCACCCAGCGCGAGCGCGAGCAGGCTTTGCGCGGGTTCCGCGACGGACGATTCGAAGTCCTTGTGGCCACCGACATCGCCGCGCGCGGTTTGGACATCGCCGACGTGAGCCATGTCATTAATTACGACGTCCCGCAGCATCCGGAAGATTATATCCATCGTATCGGCCGCACCGGCCGGGCCGAGGCCAAAGGGGATGCGTTCACCGTCATGACCGCCGAAGACGCGAGCCATGTATTCGCTATTGAACGATTCATCAGCCAAAAGATCCCGCGCGTCAAACTCGAGAATTTCGACTATCGTTACACGGCCCTCTTCGACGAAAACAAGCCGGGCCGTCCCACCGGTTTCCCGGGCAAAGCTCGCGCCGTTCGCGTCCACGGCGGGTATCATTTTGGAATGGCCAGGCGCCGGCGGTAATTGAATTCTTAATTGGCCGGGGCCCATGCCGGGCATCACGACACAGCTTCCCTGATGATTCAGAATCCGGGAGGGGAAAATTATACCGTCGGGATATTCAGCTTCTGTCCGATCGAAATCCTGTCGGTGCTCAGATGATTCGCTGCCTCGATGGCTTTGATCGTGGTATGGTGGGCTTTGGCGATCCGGCTCAACGTGTCGCCGGATTTGACAAGGTAAACCGCCGCGCCGGTGATGTGGGGAGGGTCAGCCGGCGCGGCGGTTTGTTTTGGAACCGTGGCAACAGGACATGGTTGCACGGGGAGAGAAATCCTGGCCTGCTGAACCGGCTGCGCCACGGCGGTTGCGGTGGGTTCGGCTGCGGGCGTTTGAATCGTAGCGGCGCCCTGGCTTGACTCCTCATTGGCCTGGGACTTTTCACTAACGCATCCTTCAATCAAAAGACCAATCACAACCGCTACGCTGACAATGACGGCAGTGACGACGGTTTTCTTAAATCGTTCCCGCCGACGTTGCTCGATATCCAGCTTAAAGCAGGTTGGTATCTGAAACGGGTTTTGCGCGCTCATACGCTAACTGACGCGCTATAAGCATAGCCAATGCCAACACCCTGAAAACCTGTTCCGCCTTGCGCGCGGGCATTCTAATGCCCCTTGTGACCTATTGCGGGACACCCTGTCCAGTTTTCTCATAATCCGCGCCCGGATGGAAACCCTCGGTGTTGTTTGCGCCTGGATCTAAAAAGCAAATATTCGTCTTCGGCCCTGGCGTTCCTCCGGTCCAATTGTTTACATCCGACCAATCGAAATTGATTGAGTCAGTGGCGTCATGACCGCTCCAGGTGACTGTTTGAGCGAAGGCTCTGGAATTAATCACGACTACCATGGCGATCGCAATCAAACCGAAGGTCACAGTGGTGGCAGCGCCGCTTGCGAAGAGCGCCTTCCCTGCCGTCCGATTCCGCATTCGCGTCATCCTTCACCTCTACTTCATCATTTCGTCCAGCGCCGGCTCCATCGCGGCGGCCCAGATTCTATAGCCCTTCTCCGTCGGATGCAGAAAATCGGCCATGACGTCCGCATGCACTTTGCCGTCCGTCCCCAGGAACTTTTCATTGATGTCCAGAAACTTCACGGTGCTGCCGTTATCATAAGCCGCAATCTTCTGGTTGACCTCGCGGATGGTATCGAGCATTTCGGGAGTGTCAGTGGGTTTATTGCGCGGGAAAATGGCGAGCAGCAGGATTTTCGTGTCCGGAATCTTTTCATGGATGACGCCAATAATCATTCCGATCGCCCGCGCGATGTCGTCAGCCGAGTCCGATTTGCTGTTGTTGGTGCCGATCATGAGCACCGTCACTTTGGGATGAATGCCGTCGAGTTCGCCGTTTTCGATGCGCCAAAGCACGTGCTGGGTGCGGTCGCCGCCAATCCCGAAATTCGCCGCGTGCCGCGGGGCATACGTTTGATTCCACACGTTCGAGCCTCTGCTGCGCCAATTGTCGGTAATGGAATCGCCCAGAAACAGGATATCGATGTTGCCGCGTTTGGCCTGGGCGACAAACTTCTCATGGCGAGACATCCAGTTCGCTGGATTCGTCCGCGTGGCCGGCACGCAAGCGGCAGAGGCCGCGGCCGTGGAAGTCGTTTGGGCCGGCAAAACCGCCGTCCACAGCATGGCGATAATCGTGACGATGACGGAAAAGGAGATTTTAAATTTCATCATATTTAAGCGTTACAAGTTACGTTGCTATTGTGAGGTGCGTCTTGAGTGAAGAATTGGACGGTGACATTTGGCGATCCTGAGGCAGTACGTCAGGACAGGAGATTCATCGCATTCATAGTCGCATTCAGCCCGGTCATTTGCAATAAAACAAATGTTCAGCCTCTAAATTGCGTGGCAGCCGACGTGAGGAGGCTCAAATCAATGGTTTAACACTTTAACCATTTAACAACCGGTAAATCGCCTTGCCTTTATCCGGTCGGTTTTCTATTATCTGAATGGCGCGGATATGGTGGAATTGGCAGACACGCTACTTTGAGGTGGTAGTGGCGCAAGCCGTGCAGGTTCAAGTCCTGCTATCCGCACCACTTTTCCACAGGAAACTGGATACCCATCGGAAAATTGCACAAACTTTGCACAAAATCCCGTTAAAGCTGATAAACGCGTGAAATTCCCCGTCACAATCAGGCACCGTGACGGCAAGGCGAAGATCTACGCCCCCGATGGACGATGGCTGTTGACTTTCCTGGAACGCTGCCGGAACATCGGTGTTGCGATTTCAGGAACAACGCCCTTTCGAGATATGTTACGCATCCAGCAACGGATTGGTGTCCTCCATGAAATTACCCGAAGCAGGCCGAATAACACCAAGTAACAACCGCTTCGCATGGGACCCGCTACGCCGTGTCCCTTGTCCCGCAAGGAGAATAGCGTCCGGGGCTGAAAAGAGTGGGTACAACGCGAAAATCAACGGCTTGTGAACCGGATTTTCCGCCAGCCGTTAATGGCCGTCACTGGCCGGGAGAACATTCAACAGTCGGTATTTAAAGTGTGTGCGCAAATAGTTGTACTCTTCATCAGGTAGATATGGTGGACCTTCAGCCCCCCAGAACCTCGAGCAGATAAAAGGCTGCCTGTCACTCCAGCCAATTGGCCAGGAAAGATTTACTGTTCCGTCGGAAGTCACCTCTTGGCCAAAGGTCACAAAATTTGCAAATGAAAACTTGTCGGCGACCGATACGGGCGCGTTTGTCCGTAAGTCGAATAAAACTCGCATCAATAAAAAAGCCTTCGTCAAATTCCAGTAGTCGCCATTTGTGGAATCATTAATTCGACTGAACTCATCCAACCCTGACGAAACGACCTGCGGATCCGTACGCCTTATAACGCAAGCCACGTTAATCAGGTGGCTCCAATCAGCTACAGTGTAACTCCCATTATCAGTCCAGCCTTTAACGCCGTTCAGCATGTTCACAACCTGTGCCGAATTTGTAAGCGCAAAAGAACCATCACCGGCGCACTCTGAAAGCGATAGCGCTAGGACAGCTAGAACAGATAGCATGGCGGACTTCATGGAGCATGAATTACAGTGTCTTAATGCCGACGTTCGAAAATGGATCGCTTGATGAAGTCCGGTTCCTAGCAGCCCGTTAAAAAACATGGGGATAAGGTCTTGACAAAGAGTTAATATGTGTTATTAAATGCGCATGGCGATTGGCAAACGCAAACCCCCGCAGGACGAACTGTTCATCCCCACCGTCAAACTGGCCACCGGTCCC
>DASYZW010000728.1:0-4663 GCA_035945915.1 Verrucomicrobiia bacterium
GTGGAAACGAAATGGCTGGACTGGGCGCCTGACGAAAGCACCCGCAGTTCCTGGGTTCGATGGCGATACCGGCGACCGCAAGACACGGTGATTACGAATATCAGCCAGTTATCGGCGCTACGGACGGAGGCCGGCCTGGGAATTCCCATCCGGATTGCGGCAACTGTTGCCGGTCATGACGGCAACCGCGTTTGCCTGGTGGATTCGACCGGTTGTATTTCGTTTTCCAACCTGGACGCGGCGCAGAGAGTTCAGGACGGCCAGGCTATTTTAGTTAGCGGGGTTAGCCAATGGATGAACAACCAGGTTGGAATTACGGCGGCGTCCATTCAATTACCTTACGCGATGACCTCCTTGGTGCCGCAGCGTATTTCCCTGGGACAAGCTTTGCCCGCGGGCGAAAATTTGAAATGGGCTGAAATCGAAGGGGACATGGGGTATTCGCATTTGACGGCGAGCGAACTTTCTTTCGACATTCAGGACGGCCAATCCAGCATGCGGGTTTGTTTTCCATATCACGACGAGCCGGTGCATTTGCCCGCGCCCGGAACCAGGGTTTTGGTTCGCGGCGTTTGCCAGGGCGGCTTCAATGAGCGCGGCGACTGGGTAGCGGCGACGCTTTGGGCGGCGGGACCGGGCTCGTTGCGCATGGCGGAAACAAATTCAACTGACGAAACACTCGCTCCATTGCGAAGGCGCGTCCGGGAAGCGACGCTTGATTCGAAGGAACTTTCAACGATTCAACAAATCCGACAGCTCACCCCGGAACAGATGGGAACTCATCCGCGCGTGAAAATCCGCGGAGTAGTAACGGATGAACTCCAGGGATTCGTCCAGGACGATACCGCCGGGATCGAGGCTGCTTTTTCACCCGACGCGAAGCGGAAAACGCCGGCATTTGGTGATTATATCCAGATCGACGGTTGGGCCCAATTAGACGACGTGGGCAGTCCGGAAATTTGGGCGGACCAAATCACGGTTTTGGGGAAAGGAAAGCTGCCAACGCCCAAAACATTGACTCCCGATCAGTTGGCCGCCGGCCGGATTGACGCCCAATGGATTGACGCGGAAGGAGTCGTGCGTTCGACTGACGGGTCGCACCTGTTGCTGACCTGTTACGGCCAGCAAATGATGGCAACCATTACGGAAGCTCCTGTAGAGCTGGTGAATGACCTGGTGGACGCGGACGTGCGGGTATGCGGTGTGGGGGTGACGGCGAGAGATAACCAGGGGCGAATCCAGGGAATTCACATGCTGATTCCCTCGCTGGCCTATATCGACGTGCTAAGCCCTCCGCCAAATCCGGAGAGGTTGCCGGTGCGAAAGATTGGCAGTCTGGTGGGCTTGAGCGGTCCCGGCGGATCGTTTCATCGGGTAAAAGTGGAGGGCGTCGTCACCTTGCAACAAAACCAGCGGGTTTTTCTTCAGGACGATACCGGCAATGCCATGGTTATTCTCAAGGAGAATGTCGTGCTCGACGCGCGCTTTGGACGACGGCACTGGCTGTATTGGCAGACGACGCCGTCCGAAGTTTCTTCCAATTCGGATACAATATTTAATCCCGGGGACCGGGTGCAGGTGATTGGGTTTCCCGAGACCCATCGTTACGCGCCGGTGTTGACCCAGGCCACGGTCACACGGCTTGGCGGGGCGGAAATCCTGAAGCCGGTTCCGCTCTCGCCGGATGGACTGGCGGACGGCAGCCTGGATTCGGGCCTGGTGACTTTCGACGGCGAGCTTCGCGGCCGAACGGTGGTCGGAGCCAACACAATTTTTGATTTGGAATGGCAGGACCGCACCCTCCAGGTTCTAATGCCCAGCGAAAATGGCGATTCGTTTAGGAGCCAATTGGGCAGCACGTTGCGGGTCACGGGTGTATGCCAGATTGATCCGCCATCGTGGCCTGAATTGGGCCTGGTGCCAGGACCCGTCCGCATCCTGACGCGCTCGGCCGATGATCTGACGGTGCTGGCCCGGCCTCCCTGGTGGACCGTTCGCCGTGCGCTGGCCCTGGTGGGCGGAATGGTTCTTGTCATGCTGATTGGCTTGCTCTGGATTCGAGAACTGCGCCGCCAGGTAGGCGACAGAACGAGGCAACTGGCGGCTGAAATTCAACTCCGTGAGCGGGTGGAAAGCCGCCATGCGCTCGAACAGGAACGCGCGCGCATCGCCAGGGATCTGCACGACGATTTGGGGGCCAACCTCACGCAAATCGTTTTTTTAAGTGAGCGCGTGGAAGTCGCGCGTCATGACGGCCAGGAAGGCAAACCGTGGTTCAATTTGATCCCGGCCACGGCGCAACGAACAATCCAATCGCTCGATGAAATTGTCTGGGCGATCAATCCGCAACACGACTCGCTGGAAAGCCTGGCGAACTATTTGAGCCAATTCGCGCAGCAACATCTCACGCTGGCGCAGATTCGTTGCGTGCTGGATGTGCCGACGGTGTTGCCGCCGGTGCCGTTGAGCGCGGAGGTGCGCCATAATCTTTTGCTGGTTGCGCGCGAAGCGCTCCAAAATGTCGTGACCCACGCGCGCGCAACCGAAGTGCGGCTGGTCTTGCAACTCACCGACGACTGCCTGCGCCTGACCATTTCCGATAACGGCAAGGGATTCGATCCGGATTTAGTGTCAGCCCATGGGAATGGACTCAAAAACATGCGGCAACGAATCCAATCGATCGGCGGGCAATTGGAAATAACCAGCGCATCCGGCCTGGGCTCCAACATCTCGTTTTCAGTGCCGCGGGCGGCGTTACACGGTCGTGTAATTGGCAGGAATCAAAATTCGGGCCAGGATGTATGAAAATGACCAGCGCCAAACCGAAAGTTCTCGAGATGCCCAATGCGGAAACGGTCCGCGTGAGCGTGGTCGAAGACAACGCGCTGGTGCGCGAACAGTTGGTCCATCAGCTTAATCGTGTCGACGGGTTTACGATTGTCAGTCACCACTGCTCCGCTGAAGACGCGCTGGAAGAGATTCCGCGGTTCAAACCCAACGTCGTGCTCATGGATATTAATCTGCCCGGCATGAGTGGAATTGAATGCGTGCGCCGCCTCAAGGAACAGTTGCCGGGCACTCATTTTATCATGCTCACGGTCTACGAAGATGCCGACGCCATTTTCAAATCCTTGCTTGCCGGGGCGGTGGGCTATTTGCTCAAAGGCCGATCCGGCGCCGGGTCCCAGGTCATTGATGCGGTGCGGGACGCGACCCGCGGCGGCTCGCCGTTGAATAGTTTGATCGCTCGCAAGATTGTCCAATATTTTCATCATCAACGGCCGCACGCGGAGGCGGAGCACCCGCTCTCGGCGCGCGAACGGGAGGTGCTGGAACTCCTGTCAAAAGGTTTGCTGTACAAAGAAATTGCTGACGCGCTGGGTGTAAATATCGAAACCATTCGTAAACATTGCCACAACATTTACGAAAAACTCCAGGTCAGTTCGCGGACCGAAGCGGTCGTGAAGTTTTTGGGCCGGTGAGCTGCCGGGTCTTTATGTCGTGGAAGCGATGAGTTCGCGCAAGGTTCGCCTGACGGCCGCGTGGCTCGTTAAATAATATCGCGCGGATGTCGTTGCCAGTCCCACACGGATGGAAAAAGCGGACTCGGGCAGCGCGCGAAACATATCTTCGTCCGTCCAATCATCTCCGATGCTCAATAGGAAGTCGGCGTTCCATCCGGCGAGCCACTCCAATGCGGCGGTTCCCTTATTGACTCCGGTATTGCGCACTTCGATGACTTTGTTGCCTTCGAGGACCTGGATGTCGATGTTGCGGGTATAGGCGGACAAATCGTCGAGCAATTCCTTGGCCCGTTGCGAGGCCTGGTCCGGATCGGCGCGCCGGATATGCCATGCCAGGGAATATTCCTTTTCTTCGAGCATGGCGCCGGGAAGCCGGTCCACGAAGAGCTGAAGAATGGGGCGAATCCGGTCCTTCCAATCGGCGTTCAGGCTCTTGAGCATTCGCCATTGCCCGGAGTCCTGGCGCATCCAGACTCCATGTTCCGCTACCAGCGAGACGGACAAATGCCCGAACCATTGTTCCAAATCGCGGCGCGGCCGGCCGCTAATGATGACCATCCGGTTTGCCGGATCGCGCGTCAGCGAAACCAGTAAATCCAATAAATCAGCATCCGGCTGCGCGAATTTCGGATCGGAAGCAAACGGAACGAGCGTCCCGTCGTAATCCAGCAACAGTCCCCGTTGGCCGCTGGACCGATACTGTTGCGTGAGCGTGTTCAGGGCTTTTCCTGTCAACAGCCGGGCGCGGCGGGCCACGTCCGTATTCTGCGTCGAGAGCGTCGCCTGGACAAAATCGTTCGCCCAGCGGTTGACGTCGTAACGCCGGAGGCGTTCCTGGAGGATTTCGTTTCGGCGGGTTTGCTCTTCCTCGGGCATCGTCAGGGCGAAATCCAACGCTCGCGCGAAATCTTCCGTGTGGACGGGATTGATGATGACGGCTTCGCCCATTTCCTTGGCGGCGCCGGCAATTTCGCTTAAAATCAGGACGCCTTTTTTGTCGGGCCGGGAGGCGACGAACTCCTTGGCCACCAGGTTCATGCCGTCCCGGACAGGTGTAATGAGGGCAACATCGCAGAGTTGGTACAGCGCGACGATCTCCTCGAACGAAATATTCCGGAACTGGTAGATCAGCGGGTTCC
>DASYZW010000729.1:0-2474 GCA_035945915.1 Verrucomicrobiia bacterium
TTCTTTGTTCAGTTCAGTGGCGGTCATAAAGTCATGTTTTTTGAGGCTGCAAGTGGCCTCAGGCGGGGGAAAAAATAATGCGACAGAATTCTGATTGTATTAATCGCAAAGGTGGCCAAACTTGTCATGAACAAGGCGCAACCCCATCTCGCATCCATGGCATTTGAAGCCAAAACACCAAATCCAGTGACCGGCAGCGCAGTTAAAAACATCCAATAACCGAATATTTGCAGGCGTATGGAATACATTTCCGACAACGCGGGCACTTGGGCTTTGCCAATATGCTTGCTGTAAGCGCCGAACCAGACAAGGAACGGAATGATCTTATAGAGCATTCCGATAACTGCGAAGGTCACAACGCCAATTAAGCCAAGGAATCCATAAGCGTTCTCCAATTGCCCGGTGAACGTATTCAACGGCAAACGCGGCCAGGAAAGCACGCACGCCAGCAGCGACAGCGGCGCGAGAAGAGCAATCGCGGTGAGAAAATACCGGACTCCCCAATCCACCGCGCGGCGCTTTCTGGCGCGCAGGATGCCAATCATTTCCACACCGTAAATCGCCAGGGCGATAATGACAAACATGGCAAATACCGGCTTTAAAGCGCTTTGGAGAAGTATCGAAAGGAGCGAGCCAGCCAGGCCGATATTTAGCAACCCGATGGAAACTGCGGCGCGGGTCTTATTTTGCAACTCGCTCAATGTGAACATGGGAATCAATTTATAAGACACCCCGACGATCAACATCATGAAGAATCCAATGATGCCCAAATGCGCGTGAACGTGCATCGCGCCAATGGGATTGAAACGGAACATAAAATTCGCATGGCCGGTTTTGGCCGCCGCAATCAATAGACCTGCCGTGATGGTCAACCCTGCCCATACAAGCGCCGAAGCCACCGAGAAGGCAACGACATTCCATTTCGTGATGCGCAGAAGTGTTCGGACGATATTATAAATGAACAGGCAAATTCCGGCGGCAAAAACTGATCCGAACCAGCCGATAAATTTCATGCTCCATGAGTGGAACGCCAAAACCATTCCCATAAAACCTGCAACGTGACACGCAAATTGGAGGATGATGAGCCGTTCGCTGTAAAGTTTCGTTTCCAGGGCAACCGGCACGAGTTGATACATCGCACCCATGACAATTGAACAGAGCCAGCCAAGCACAAAGAGGTGCGTGATCGCCACCGCATTTGGGCTGTAATGATACGTGGCAAGAATTTCCGGCTGCGCCATCAGCCAAACTCCTACGGTCAGCAAAGCCGTTATGCCAGTCACTATGAACGCCAGGGACAAGGCAACCGATGAAACAGCACCCGCCCCCGATCCCGTTATGCGGTCAGCAATCGGAGCGGGTGTCTTGCGAACTGCACTCGCCGGGGTGTTAATTCCGGCGGATATGGGTAATGAAACTTCCATCTGTTTGTTCCTCGGTCTGGCCGGTAAATCCACGAGCTTCAAGTTGGGCGTAGAGATGCAAGGGGCGCCGGTCGGTAAATGCCCGTACCCCGGTTCTTTCAGGAAGTGCTGCCAGAGCCTCCAGGATTTTGACCATCGGTTGCGGCGGCTCAAGCCGCCGCGCGTCCACTTCAATGAATTGATCAACTTTGGCGATATTACTTTTTTGCTCTCCTGCGTCAGGGAAATTGACGGCGTTTTCTGAAATTTTGCCGTTTCGCGTAAAAAGAACTTCCCAATGGCCTTTTCCAATTTCGCTTGCTTCATGGGCAAAACCTTGCTCCTCCAGGACTGCGAAGAGTGGAACCGGCTCAAATGGCGCAATGAGCAAAAGGCTTTGTTCAGGCTGCAAATCCGAAACAGTCCTCATAATTTTCGAAAAGGGTTCGCGCCCGCTGCGAAGATCTTCGCGCACATCGAGAGTTACCGTTTCTTTGTTCATGGTACGATCCTACGATAAGGCGGTGGAATCAGCCTTGACCGAAGTCAATTTGTCGTCATTTCCAGGTTTGGTCAGAGTTAGCAGCATGGAAAACTTCGTCTTGGCGCGGACCGCGTGGGGAAGATTCGGCGGCATATACACGATATTCCCTGCCTTCAGCTCATGCGCCTCGCCAGCCAGTGAGAATTCGCATTCACCGCTAAGAATTTCGACCAGGGCATGTTGGGTTGACGTGTGTTCCGTCAATTCCTGCCCTTCGGCAAAGCCAAATAAAACCGCTCGTGAGTTGGGCGTGCGCAGCAGTGTTCGGCTCACGATGCCGTTTTCTTCAAACTTCGTTTCTTCAGCCAGGGACAGGATCTTGCCTCGTCCCAAATCAATCATAGGTTTTTCGCTCATGCATGAAGTGTCGCACAGGTTGCGCCGCCTCGATTTGACTTAAATCAAAGAATCGTAAAATGGGGCCTCGACCCGCCCGAGCCGGGGATGGCTACGGGCTGTTTTTTGAATCGCAACTACCATTTATCTGACCCGGGTCAAAGTGGAAAACTGAATAAGGAGTCAGGTTC
>DASYZW010000730.1:0-9040 GCA_035945915.1 Verrucomicrobiia bacterium
TACCCACTACGATGGCAGCAAAAGCAACAAACGAATTCCTTGGAACCGGCCGGCGCAAAACTTCCATTGCGCGTGTCCGGCTCATGACCGGCAGCGGTAAAATCACCGTTAACGGCCGCGCCTTTGACAATTATTTTCCCCTTGAAACCCTCCGCGCCACGGTGACTCAGCCCTTGCTGCTCACCGGCACGGCTGAAAAAGTGGACGCAAGCATTAACGTCACCGGCGGCGGGCCGAACGGCCAGGCCGGCGCCGTCCGCCACGGCATTGCCCGCGCCTTGCTCAAGTTCGACGCCAACCTGCGCCCTCAGCTCAAAGCGGAAGGTCTGCTCACCCGCGATCCCCGCATGAAAGAGCGCAAAAAATACGGCCAGCCCGGCGCGCGCAAACGATTCCAGTTTTCAAAACGTTAATCCTTCTGGAAAAATTTCAAAGCCCCGCTGGTCACCCGGCGGGGTTTTTTGTTTTATGAAACCATACGAACAAACTGACGGTGATCTGGTCGTCTCTGACGACAGGTCGCGATTGGATATTCCTTTAATTCATGCCTTTTTAAGCGAGCGCAGTTATTGGGCTAAAGGCGTGCCGGTTGACGTCGTCCAGCGCTCGATCCGCTACTCCCTCTGTTTGGGAATGTATCACGCGGGACGCCAAATCGGTTTCGCCCGTGTGGTCACCGATTTCACGACCTTCGCGTGGCTGGCGGATGTTTTTATCATCGAGGAATTTCGTGACCGCGGCCACGGCAGGAAACTCGTGGCCGCCGTCATGGGCCATCCGGAGCTTCAGGGACTGCGGCGCTTTATGCTGGGAACCAGGGACGCCCACAAGTTTTATGAACGATACGGCTTTGCTCCGCTCGGATTTCCCGAACGTTTTATGGAAATCCAGCAGTCGACCGGTTACAAATGTTGTTAAGATGAAAACAAAAAAAATCGCGGTTGTCGGCGCGTCTGGTTATTCCGGCGAAGTCCTTGTGCAGCTTTTGTTGAACCATCCGCATGCGGACCTGGTCGCTGTAACCTCGCGCCAAAATACCGGGCAAACACTGGCCCAGGTCTTTCCCAAATTCGCGGGCCATCCAAAATCAAAGACCATCCGTTTTACGGAACCGAATGCGGAGGTGGTCGCCAAAAACGCCGACGTCGCCTTCCTCGCGCTGCCGCATGGCGTCGCCGCCGAATACGCGTCGCCGTTTCTGAGCGCCGGTTGTGTCGTTATTGATTTAAGCGCGGATTTCCGCCTTAAAAGTGCCGAGACATATAAAGAATTCTACGTCCATGATCATCCGTCGCCTGACCTTTTAAAGAAGTCCGTTTACGGGCTCACTGAAATCTACCGCGAACAGATCAAAAAGGCGCTGCTCATCGCTTCGCCGGGTTGTTACCCCACGAGTATATTGTTGCCAATGATTCCCTTGCTCAAAGCCGGGCTGGTCAAATCGTCCAGCATTATCGCCGACTCGTCCAGCGGAGTCAGTGGGGCAGGGCGTAAGGCGGAATTGGACTATCTCTTTTGCGAGTGCAACGAAAGCGTGCGGCCCTACGGCGTGCCTAAACACCGGCATTTGTCCGAGATCGAGGAGCAACTTTCGCTCGCCGCCAAAACCCGCGTCGTCATCCAGTTCACGCCGCATCTGGTCCCGATCAACCGTGGCATTTCGACGACTTTATACTGCGACCCGGTGGAAAAGCTCACGGACGAGATCGTTTCGTCCTGCTACCGGAAATTCTACGGCGACGAGCCTTTCGTCCGCCTTCTCGAAGGGAAAAATCTTCCGGACACGAAGAATGTCGTGGGCACAAACGCCATTGAGATTGCCTGGCGCCTGGATCCCCGCACCGGCCGGCTCATTGTGATGAGCGCGCTGGACAACCTCGTCAAAGGCGCCAGCGGACAGGCCGTCCAAAGCATGAATGTCGTTTGCGGATTTCCCGAAACTGCGGGATTAGTTTAGGCCTGGATCTTGAATTCTGAATCACCAACAGTTCCGGCCCGGGACGCGGCAGACAATGCCGCCAAGCCCGGCGCGGAGCATTTGAACGAGCCGGTTCTTTCCTTCGCCCGGCGCGATTATACCACGTTGTCCAAAGACCTCACCGTGGAACAAGCCCTCACGGCAATCCGAAACCGCGGCGTCGGCGAAAAGGTCATCTATTTCTACGTCGTCGATGAGGCCCAACGCCTCGTCGGCGTCGTGCCGACCCGGCGTTTGCTGGTTTCGCGGCTCGACCAAAAGCTCGATGAATTCATGATCCGTCACGTGATTGCGATTCCGCATACCGCCACTATTTTGGACGCGTGCGAATTTTTCGCTTTGCACAAATTTTTCGCGTTCCCCGTCATCGACGGTGAACGGCGCGTTTTGGGCGTGGTGGACGTGGGCCTTTTCACCGATGAAGTATTTGACATCGCCGAGCGAGAACAAATGGAAGGGGTGTTTGAAGCCATTGGTTTTCGCGTTTCGCAGGTCCGCAATGCCTCGCCTTTGCGCGCCTTTCGCTACCGCTTTCCCTGGCTGTTGACGACCATTATCAGCGGCGCGTTTTGCGCGTTTTTGGCCGGCGCTTATAAGTTGACGCTCGCTAAAAGCCTCGTCATCGCATTTTTCCTCACGATGATTCTGGGATTGGGTGAAAGCGTCGGTATCCAATCCATGACCGTTACCATTCAGGCCTTGCGCAATCAAAAGCCGTCGCGCCACTGGTATTTTTCGACCCTGCGGCGCGAAATCACCACGGCGCTATTGCTCGGCGCGGCCTGCGGCCTCCTGGCGGGCTTGATCGTGTTTTTATGGCAGCATGATGAGCCTGCCTCCTTTGTCATCGGCGTGAGCGTCGGGTTCTGCCTGTGCGCCGCGTGCCTGACCGGCTTGAGCGTGCCTGCGCTGTTGCACGCCCTTAAGCTCGATCCCAAAATCGCCGCCGGCCCCATTACGCTGGCCCTCTCCGACATCTTTACGCTGTTGTTCTACTTCAGTATGGCAAAATATTTTCTGGTCAAATGAAAATCGCATCTCGAAATAGCGCGGGTACCGCGAAATGGGACGCCGCCCAATATGCGGCCAATTCAGTCGTCCAGCAAACCTGGGCGCGGGAGTTGATTGCAAATCTCAAACTGTGCGGCGATGAACACCTCCTCGACGTCGGCTGCGGGGACGGCAAAGTGACCGCTGAAATTGCCCGCGCTCTGCCCAATGGTTCGGCCACCGGCATTGATGCCTCCCCGGAAATGATCGCATTTGCCGAAAAAACTTTTCCGAAAGCTGTTAATCCGAACCTGGAATTCCATGTCATGGATGCGCGAGAGGTTGAATTTACCCGAAAATTTGATTTGGTCTTTTCCAATGCCGCCCTTCATTGGGTCGATGACCACCAGAAATTTTTGGCCGGCGCGGCCTCCGTTTTAAAATCGGGTGGTCGGTTGGTTGTCTCCTGCGGCGGCAAGGGCAACGCCCAGGATGTGTTTGTGGCCCTGCGGCCTGAATTGCGGGCCAAACCCTGGCGCGAATTTTTCCGCCAAATGCCCGAGCCCTATTTCTTTTACGGGCCAGACCAGTACAAGGCCTGGCTTGCCAAAGCCGGATTTAAAACACGCAGCCTTCGGTTGGCGCCCAAGGATGCCACGTATCCCGGCGCCGAGGGCTTTGCCACGTGGTTGCGCACCACCTGGATACCATACGTGCAGCGGGTTCCGGAAAACGTTCGTGACGAATTCATCGCCGCCGTCACCGCGCGTTATCTGGCCAAACATCCGCCGGACGCTGATAACCATGTTCACGTCAAAATGGTCCGCCTCGAAATCGACGCGATCAAAGCGCTCGCACGGTAGGGCGCCTGCTGCGGTTAAGCGGGGGAATGCAACTGGAGGCTGGGATAAATCTCAATTTGCCGGATTCTAAATCGCATGTTTAAAAGCGCTTGCCATTCCTGAGTCACGCGAATACCTTGCTGATGTCTCAAGGAACTATGCTGATGTCTCAAGGAAAAATGGTTTCCATCAATACGCTTAAGAAAGTTCCCACAGGAATTGCGGGATTTGACGAAATTACCGGCGGCGGTCTGCCGGCCGGGCGCCCCACTTTGATCTGCGGCGGCGCTGGTTGCGGGAAATCACTATTTTCCACGGAATTCCTCGTGCGCGGCGCCCTGCAATTTAATGAACCGGGCGTTTTAATGACGTTTGAAGAAACGGCTGACGACATCAAAAAGAACGTCGCTTCGCTCGGTTTTGATATCGCCAGAATGATCGAGCAGAAGAAGATTTTTATCGATCATGTTCATGTCGACCGCAGCGAGATTGAGGAAAACGGCGAGTACGATCTGGAAGGCCTTTTTGTTCGATTGAACCATGCCATCAAGATAGTCGGCGCCAAACGCGTGGCATTGGACACGATCGAAACCTTGTTTGCGGGACTGCAGAACCAGGCCATTTTGCGGTCTGAACTGCGCCGGCTTTTCGGCTGGCTGAAGGAAAAGGGCATGACCACCGTCATTACCGGTGAACGCGGAGAAGGTGCGCTGACCCGCCAGGGCCTGGAGGAATATGTCTCCGACTGCGTGGTGCTGCTGGATCACCGGGTGATCAGACAGGTTTCCACCCGTCGAATGCGTATCGTCAAATACCGCGGCTCGATCCACGGCACAAATGAATATCCATTCCTCATTGGTGAGGCGGGCATCACCGTTCTGCCTATCACGACCGCTGAAATGGACTATGGCGTCTCGTCCCGGCGCGTTCCCACCGGCGTTCCTGAATTGGATCAAATGCTCGGCGGCAAAGGTTATTTTCAGGGCAGCACAGTCCTTTTGAGTGGCTCGGCCGGCACCGGCAAATCCAGCATGGCCTCCCATTTGGCAAATGTGACGTGCAGCCGCGGCGAGCGGTGCATCTATTTCTCGTTTGAAGAATCTCAGGCCCAGATCATCCGCAATATGAAATCCATCGGCGTCGATCTGGAGTCGCATGTCCGCAAAGGCCTCTTGAAATTCCACGCCACCCGTCCGACGGTCTATGGCTTGGAGATGCATTTGGCGCTGATCCACAAAATGATTGAAGAATTTAAACCGGTCGTCACGATTTTTGACCCCGTCACCAACCTGCAAGCGGCGGGAACCTTGGATGATTCAGTCAACATGCTCATCCGGATGATCGATTTTCTAAGGAAGAAAAATATCACGTGCTTTATGATCAGCCTGACCCCGGGCGGCAGCAGGTCCCTGGAAATGACCGACGTGGGGATGAGCTCCATCGTGGATACCTGGCTTTTGTTGCGCGACGTGGAGTCAGGCGGTGAACGCAATCGTTTAATGTATGTCCTCAAATCGCGCGGCATGGCGCATTCCAACCAGGTGCGCGAATTTTTAATTACATCCAAAGGAGTTAAGTTGGTCGAAGCGTATCTAGGCAGCGAAGGCGTTTTGACCGGTTCGGCCCGGGTGAACCAGCAAAACCTGGAACGGGCGCACGAGCGGCTTGCCGCGGATGAAATGCAACGCAAAAAATTGGCGTTGCAACACAGGCGGAAGTCAGTCGAAGCTCAAATTGAAGCTTTGCGCGCCGGGTTTTTGGCCGAACAGGACGAAGTGGCCCGGGATGCGGCCTCCGATGATGTGCGGCGCCAGCAAGTGGAAATAGATCGGCGATCCATGGCGGCGAGCCGTCGTGTCTCTAATGCAAAGACGCAATTATGAAAATAAATTCGAAAGCGCGGATACCGGCCGGGAGGAAGAGCCGCGAAAAAAATCTGGAGGATAAACCAGCCTCTGATAAAGAGTGGAAACTGCGCCTCTATGTGGCCGGTGAAACGCAACGCTCGTTGACCGCGTTCGCAAACCTTAAAAGAATTTGCGAAGAGTATCTCGCCAATCGCTATTCCATCGAAGTGGTTGATTTGTTAAAACAACCGCACCTGGCTCAGATCGACCAAATTGTCGCTCTGCCCACCTTGGTGCGAAAACTGCCCGCCCCGGTGCGCCGGGTCATCGGGGACCTCTCGAATCAAGATCGTGTGATGGTCGGAATGGACCTGTCGGAATTGAAAATCTGAAGCGTGTGAGAAAAAAAGCGGACAAAACGAAAAAAGAAATCCGTCACGAACGGACCTCGGACAGTTCGTCCAGGTTCGAACGGCTTCTAATCCGGACTTCCTCGTCCGAACATTATTCCCTGCGCCTTTTTATCACCGGTACCAGCGCCCGATCCAACTGCGCGGTGGCCGCGATCCGGGCGCTCTGCGAGGATCTCCTCCCCGGGAAATACGATCTGGAGGTCGTCGATATCTATCAGCAGCCTCTTAAGGCCATGGATGCTCAGATCATTGCAGCCCCCACGCTGGTGAAACTGCTCCCCAAACCGTTAAAGCGTTTTATTGGTAATTTG
Organism: Verrucomicrobiia bacterium; assembly: GCA_035945915.1. Lineage (GTDB taxonomy): Bacteria > Verrucomicrobiota > Verrucomicrobiia > Limisphaerales > UBA11358 > UBA11358. Next base: position 6,382 of record DASYZW010000730.1, read on the forward strand.
TCAAATCGCGAAAAGGTGGCCTTTGGTTTGGATTTGACCGGCGGAGATGTGAAGTACGCCCGAGCCTGAGTATGAAAAGCAAGCCGGACTCTAAAAGCGAAAAAAAGAAAGAAAAGAAGGCCCCGCCGGAACAGGGTCATTGGCTCAGTGCGGAAGAGTTTTCCCAGTTGCGGAGGAATTTAAGCGAGGCCCAGGAAACCTTGGAAGCCATCCGGAGCGGCGCGGTGGACGCCGTCGTGGTCAATGGACCGCAGGGGAACCAAATCTACAGTCTCACCGGCGCCGATTTGCCGTATCGGGTCTTTGTCGAGCGGATGCAGGAAGGCGCGGCAACGATTTCCCACCATGGGGTGATTCTCTACGCAAATCGGCGGTTTGCCGACATGGTCAAAAAACCGCTGGAACACGTCATCGGCGCCGATATCGCCGGCTATTTGGATCAGGACGCCTGCGGGAAAGTTTTAAAGGTCATCGACAATCAAAAGGAAGCGGTGAAGTTTGAGGCTGTTTTAAGAATGCTCGATCGCTCGGTTTTGCCGGTGAATTTGACAGCAAGCTATTTGCCTTTGCAGGACCAAAAAGTGGTCTGCCTGGTGGTTACCGATTTAAGCGCTCAAAAGCAAAATGAGGAATTGCGCCTGGCGAAGGAGGTGGCTGAAAAGGCCAGCCATGCGAAGGACGCCTTTTTGGCGGCCCTCAGCCATGAATTGCGCACGCCCCTTAATCCAGTGCTGCTTCTGGCCAGCGAAGGCGCCGAAGACCGGGAATTGCCTCAGCGCGTCCGGGCCGACTTCGCCACCATTCGCGATAATATCGAACTGGAAGCGCGCCTGATTGATGATCTCCTGGACCTGAATCGAATCGCCCACGGAAAACTCGCCCTCGACAAACGGCGCATTGATTGTCATGACGTGCTGGACAATGCCATCTCCATCGTCGAACCCGAAATTCGCCGAAAAAAAATTTCCCTCACTTTGAAACTGGAAAAAAACCCCTGCTTCCTGTCCGCGGACCGCATCCGCTTGCAACAGGTGTTTTGGAACGTCCTGAATAATGCCGTAAAGTTTACCCCCGAACAGGGGAAAATCACCGTCGCTACGGCAGTCGCCCCGGATCAAAACCAGTGTTCCATCACGGTTACCGACTCCGGCATCGGCATGACGCAGGAGGAAATTCGGAAAATATTTGATGCATTTGCCCAGGGGGAACACGCAAAAGCATCCGGGACTCACAAATTCGGCGGCCTCGGCCTCGGCCTTTCCATTAGCCGCATGCTTGTAAAAATGCATGAAGGTTCCATCTCCGCCCATAGCGAGGGCACAGGCCGCGGTGCGACGATCACCATCCAGCTTCCCTGCGCCCGCGCTCAGTAGCGCGCCCGCCCCGTGCGTATCAGCGGACGTCTGTCCGCTTTAGTTCATTACGCCCTTCGGGCGCCTGGCAAACGACCAATCGTCTCGTTTCGGCCTTAACCTCGTGCATGCGTCATTTCGACTCCGTTCCGTGCCGGGTTCTCTTGTTTCTTTTCTGTTTTATTCTTGGTTCAAATCCGTGTTTCATCTGTGGCTGTAAATGTTAACCACGCTGCGCATCAAAAATCTCGCCCTCGTCACCGATCTGACTCTGGAACTTCAGCCCGGTTGCAACGTCATTACCGGCGAAACCGGCGCCGGCAAATCCATTATCATCGGCGCGTTGAACCTCGTCCTGGGTGAACGGGCTGACCGGGCTCTTATCCGCGCCGGCGAGGAATCCTGCTCAGTCGAAGCGGTCTTCAACGTGGCGTCCCTGCGCGCTCCCATTAAAAAATTTCTCGAGGAAAACGGCCTGGAGCCGTGCGAAGACCATCAACTGGTCCTCAAGCGCGCGTTCACCAGTGCCGGCGCAAATCGTCAGTTCATAAATGGGTCGCCCACGGCATTGAACATTCTGGGGAAGGTCGGTGAATGGCTGGTGGACATGCACGGGCCGCACGATCATCAATCACTCCTGGATCCCGCCAAACAACTTCTCATTCTCGATGCTTTCGGAAAATTGGAACGCGAACGCTCCGCCTTCGGCGATCTCGTTCGCCGGCGCGCCGTCCTGGAACGCGAAAAGTCCGCGCTGATCGTGGATGAAAGTACCTATGCGCGGGAATTGGATATGCTGCGATTTCAGGTGCGTGAAATTTCCGCCGCTCGCCTTCAGCCGGGCGAAGAAACCGCCGTGGAAGAAGAATTCCATCGGGTGAGCAACGGCGCAAAACTGTTGCAGTTGAGCCAGGCCGCTCTGGATGCCCTGGGCGAAAACGAAAATTCGCTGCTCACGCAGGCCGGGGCCGTCGGCCGGACCCTGCTCGAACTGCAACGCGTCGACCCCGGCGCGGCCAGCCTGGTGGAACTGCATTCGCAGTCCGCCGCCACCTTGCGCGATCTCCAGGCGGAACTGTCCCGCTACGCCGAAAAAATTTCTGTGGACCCCGCCCGCCTCGCCGAGGTCGAGGAACGCCTCAATTTAATCCACAGCCTCAAGCGCAAATACGGCGCAAATATCGAGGAAATCAACGCGTTCGGTGATGAAGCGCAAAAAAAATTGCAGTCGCTCGAAAGCCGTGATGTTGAACTCGCCCGAATCGATTCCGAATTGCAAACGTTGGACGCCGAAATTTCGAAAGCCG
>DASYZW010000731.1:0-3172 GCA_035945915.1 Verrucomicrobiia bacterium
AGCGCCGCCGTGTCGTCAATGAGCGCCAGCTGACCCTTCCAGAGCGGCGGGTAGTCCTTTTTACGCAAGCCGGAATGATAGCCTCGAAGCCAACGTCGAATGCGATCTTTTGACACGCCCGATAGGCGCGAAGCTTCCGGGATGCTATAAATCCCCGTATTAAGGAATGTTGCCTGCCGGTCCCTCATAAGCTTGAACGTGTTTTTTGTTATGGTATCGGAACAATCAACCACTCTTAAAGCTAAATCAATGCGCAATCAATCAAAAGTCGCCGCAATCTGGCAACGCAAACCTCTCGTTCCCATTTGCACCCCTGATTTTGTCAAATTCCCCAGCAAAAGCACACAATTTGCAGGATGCCGCAAATCCCGGACCCACGCGGCTTGCCTGGACTCTGCGGCTTACGGATTACCATTGCCGGGTGTCATTTCCGCAGGACTTTCGCGGGTGACATCGGCGATAAGAATATGCATCCAGCCCTGGTCGCGTTCCTGGATGTAATCGACGCGCCATGATTTCCAGCCCCTGTGCGTGGCTTCATTTTGGGCAATGGCCGCAGTGGCTTCCTTGAGATAGACAATGTGGTCCGGCCCGGAGGAAGGCGCGCCTTGATGAACGGTAATTTTGAATCGTGTGTCATCGATATTCGCGACGGTGTATTTGGGCGCGACCGGAAGGTTTTGGCCATAATCCTGGTTGTAGGATCTCATATTTGTGGCGCAACCCGCGGCTAAAAACAGGAAGGCGGCATTTACTATCAGAATGCGCAGCGGCCGACGGAGCAGGTCAGTTCTCATGTTGCAAAATTAATCGGTCCCGGCAGAAGGTCAAATGGGCGAGCGCTTCGACAGGCCCGGCCTTTGCGCAAGGACGTTTTTCATTTGAGGATTAAATCCACCCCACGCGCCAGGGCCGTTTCGGCCGGGCCATCCGGCGCCACCCGTTTCGCCCGGGCCAGCGCCAGCGGCCAGCCGTGCGGCATCGCCACGGACGTCCCGGCCCATTTGAACATTGGAATGTCATTTTCCCCGTCGCCAAACGCAACCGCTGCCGCCGGCTGAATCCCGAGCCGCGAAGCCAGCGTTGCCAGGGCGGAACCTTTGGAAACAGCCGCCGGCATAAATTCCAAAAACCGCGCATTGGTCCGCACAGCCTGGATTCGCGGCAGCGCCACATCCGCCGGCGCCGCCCCGGATAAGTCAGCCGGCTCGCCCATCCAGATCACTTTGAAAATGTCCCGCGCCAGCAATTCATTCCTTGCCAACAACGCCGGACGAAGCCCCACCAGACCGGTATAAAAATCCATCTCGTAATCCGACGTCGAATCCGTAAAAACTCCCTCGACCGTGTAAGCGACCGTGGAGAAACCCCGGGCGCGCCCGGCATCGATTATTTTCGCCGCCTCCGGCGGCAGCAGGAATTGGCGGCTTAATATCGTCGTGCGCCCGGCATCTGACACTTCGCCGCCCTGGCAGGAGACCACCCATTGCACACCGGGCAGTGATTCCACGTATTTGTGCATCGAATTGTAGTGCCGGCCCGAGGCCAGCACCACCTGTGCGCCCGCCGCCTGCAGACGGCGGACCGCGAGCGCGTTCGCCTCGCTGATGGCATGGTCCGGCCCCAGCAACGTGCCATCAAGGTCAATTGCCGCCAGTTTGTATTGCTTTGGATTTTCAGCCACGCGGCAAATTAGCCGCTCAGCCGGAAAAATCCCAATCGAATAATCCAATCCTTTCCTATCTGCCCAAACTAAACTTCGCACGCGTCCGAACGATTGAAAGCATTTCGATCGCACGCATGACATTCGTTCGTCACGCGATCTGGAATTTGGGCGGCGCGGCAACGCCACTTGCAAACTGCGCCGCCGACGGTTTAATGCGAAAAGAAAGTTGCTACCATAAAAACTTCATAATTCCCTCAACGCCGCTGCGATGGGCAGGCGGGCGGCGCGCCAGGCGGGGAACAGGCCGCCGATCAGCCCGATGAGCAGGGCCCAAATGATGCCACGGGTGAGGAGTTGCGGAGTTACTTTGAAGGCGAAGGTCACCTGGCTGAAGCTTTGGAAATTCATGGTCGAGGTGTGAAAATTATTGAAGGCGATGTACGCGAGCGCGCCGCCGATGAGACCGCCGCCCAGGGCAAGCAGGAGGGACTCGAGGATGAGCGCCACAATGACCGCGCCGCCGCCGAAGCCGAGCGCGCGCAGCGTCGCGATTTCCCGCGTTCGCACGGCCACGGCGCTATACATTGTATTTAACGCGCCGAAGACCGCGCCGATCGCCATCAAGGTTGCGATCAGATATCCGAGCGTGGTGATGAGGAGGGTAAGGGTTTGAGATTGCTGCGCGTAGTAATCAGTCTGGCGAATCGCCTGCACGCTGAGTTGCGGATTGGACGTGAGCCAATCTTTGAATGCCTGGAATGCTCCCGGAGAATTCAAACGAACGGAAACGGATTGGAATGAATCGCCGCGGTTATAGGCGGCCTGCAGGACTTTGGCGTCGGTCCAAATTTCCGATTCCGCAATTCCGCCGTCCGCGGAAAACATGCCGACGACCGGCCATTGATAGCGGCCCACCTGGATGGTTGAGCCGACATTCAACCCGGCGAATTCCTGCGCCGCGCCGCGGCCGACGATGACTTCGTCCTTGCCCCAATCAAACATTCGGCCCCGGACAATTTTCAGGTTATCGCGCACCTGCAAGGCGGCGGGTTCCACGCCGCGCAACGGCACGTTGGCGTCGGTGCCGGTCGAACGTTTGGGGAGATCGATGATGACGTATAATTCCGAAGACGCGAGCGGGCCCTCGGCGGAGCGGGCGATGCCGGGAGCATCGGCGATGACGGTGGTTTCGTCGCGTCCGAAACCGCTGACCATTTCGCTATCGGCGCCGCTGCGCAGGACGATTGCTCCGTCGGGCGCGCCGGAGACGGCCATGGCCTGGCGAAAACCGGCGGCGATAGAGAGGACGCCGACGAGCACGGCCACGACGCCGGCGATTCCCACGACGGTGGCCGCGACGGCGCCACGGCGTTGCGGGACGCTCATCAACCCGAATTTGGTGATGGAGGCGACTTGCGAGAACCAATTGAGGGGGCCGGCCATGTTTTTATCGAGGTTGAGAGGGCAGAGCTGCGGGGTGGCGCAAGTTTGGGCGGGGCGGTAGCG
>DASYZW010000732.1:0-12336 GCA_035945915.1 Verrucomicrobiia bacterium
TTATGAAATGTGAAGATTTTTACCGTTCAGAAACCTGCGCGGTCCCGGAACTGAAAATCCATGCCGGATTCGTCGGATTTAACGAATCAAGAGATGGTATTTTTTCTGACCCAACGGGAAATATCGTTTTAGTCTTTTCCGGCGAATGTTTCCTGCCGGATGGTGTTGCAACACTCGACAAAATCGCCCGGCTCTATGAACGGGAAGGCGACCAAATGCTCGAAACGCTGAACGGTCTTTTCTGCGGTTTGATAATCGACAAAAAGCGAAAGAAACTCCTCCTGTTCAATGACCGCTACGGGATGCGCAGGGTTTATTACCATCAAAGCGGGAACAACTTTTATTTCGCGAGCGAAGCCAAGGCCCTGCTGCGAGTTTTACCCCAATTGCGCGATTTTAACCCTGAAGGAGTCGCTGACTATCTGGCTTTCGGGTGTACGTTGGACTGGAAAACTTTGTTCCAGGGAATTGATATTCTCCCCGGCGGGTCCGCGTGGACTTTTGAAGCCGGCAGTTGTCGTAAAGGAAAATATTTCACCCCTGAGATGTGGGAATCGCGCCCTGAACTTCCCGCCGAAGATTACGAAATGCTTCTACCTGAAACCTTTAAGCGCATCCTGCCTCGATATTTTGAGCCCCATTCACAAACCGGAATTGCCCTCACTGGAGGCCTGGACACACGAATGATCATGGCGTGCCGTCCCGAAAACAACGGTCATACGACCTGCTACACGTTTTCCGGGAATAATGGCCGGACCCGGGACGATCTAATTGCCGCCCGGGTCGCAGCGGCGTCGAATTTAAGCCACAAACTGTTGCGACTTGACCCGGATTTCTTCTCAAACTTTCAACAATTCGCGGATAAAGCCGTCTTTGCCACGGACGGCTGCGCAGGAATTTGCAACGCCCATGAAATTTATTTCAATCGCAAAGCGCGGGAATTGGCGCCGGTCCGCCTGACCGGAAATTATGGAAGTGAAGTATTGCGTTCCATTTCAACGTTCAAACCGGTTCCGCTGTCACCTCATCTTTTCAATGCCGATTGGCGCCAAAAAATCCAATCACGCGGCAATCCTTTGGCCGGGCAAAACACGCGACCGGTAACCTTCGCGGCGTTTAAGGAAATCCCGTGGAATTTGTACGGCAATTTGTCCGCCGGCTGGTGCCAACTCCAGTTTCGCACGCCTTATTTGGACAATGAACTGGTTGCCCTCGCCTGTCAGGCGCCGGCCCCTGTCCGCAAGTCATCTCTCCCCTCGATGCGCGTAGTCAGTGTCAATAACCCGTCATTGAGCGAAATTCCGACTGACCGCGGTTTCGCCAATAAAAATTCCGGACTGGGCTTTTTGTCACGGCGTCTTTTGGCCGAAGTCACTTTCAAGCTGGACTATTACAATAACGAGGGCTTTCCCCAGGTTCTCGCCTCAGTCGAACCGATCTTGAAATACGCCAGTTCACGACTGGGGCTGGTGGGAACGCACAAATTTCTTCACTACCGCAGTTGGTTTCAAAATGAATTTGCGTCTTACGTGCGTGAAACCACGAGCATCGCCAGACAGCGGCTCGGAAACCTTTTTGATCCCGGTTTCCTTGAGACCATGGCCGGGGCACACATTGACAACAACCGGAACTACTCACTTGAAATTAACGCCGTGCTGACGCTGGAAGCCGTGGACCGGCTCCTGTTGCGTTCCTTGCCGCGCGATTGAGGTAACCCATGCCCGATAAAAGACATTTTCACGCACTTGTGAGCCTCATGACCGGGGGCCGTGACCGGCATTATACCCTGGGCCTTGCGTCCGCGCTGGCCGAAGCCGGGATCAAACTCGACTTCATCGGCAGCGATGACCTGGAAAGCGACGAACTTCGCCGGTCACCGAATGTCAACTTTTTGAATCTGCGCGGCGAACAGAGCGCAAACGCCAACCTGGCGAAAAAAATCTTGCGGGTGCTGACTTATTACGCGCGGCTGATACGATATGCCTGCAGAACCAGGGCCTCCATTTTTCACATTCTGTGGAATAACAAGATCGAGTTCTTTGATCGCACCTTTCTGATGGCGTTCTACAAGTTGCTCGGAAAGAAAATCACTTTCACCGCGCATAATGTCAACGCCGGCGTACGCGATGGGTATGATTCGTTCCTCAACCGTGCCACGCTCAAGTTTCAGTATAGACTTTGTGACCGCATCCTGGTTCATACGAATAAGATGAAGGAGGAATTGATTAGAGAATTCGGCGTTCCCGCTGACAAGATCGTCCTGATTCCCTACGGCTGGAACAATATGGTTCCAAACGCGACCCTGACGGGCGCCGAAGCCAGGCGACAGCTCGGATTTTCAAGCACCGATAAGGTCATTCTATTCTATGGCCACATCGCGCCCTATAAAGGCGTGGAATATCTCGTTGATGCCTTCGATGTCCTTGCCGGGGAAGACCTCTCAATCAAATTGATCATCGCCGGAAGGCCGCGCGGACCAAAAGAATACTGGGAGGAGATTGCCGCCAAAATTGCGGCCAGCCGGCATTCCAGGCGGGTCACGCAAAAGATTGAATTCATTTCCGAAGCGGAAACAGAAATTTACTTTAAGGCAGCCGACGTTTTGGTTTTGCCCTATGTGTACATTTTCCAAAGCGGCGTTCTCTTCCTCGCCTATAGCTACGGACTTCCCGCTATTGCTACCGACGTGGGGTCGTTAAAAGAAGAAGTTATCGAGGAAGAAACGGGATTCACCTGTGGCCCCGGAAACTCATCCGCGCTGGCCAATTGCATCCGTAAATACTTTCAAAGCAGTCTTTATCGTGAATTAGAGACCCGCCGGCCCAGGATTCTCAGCCTTGTAAAGGAAAAGCATTCCTGGAGCCGCGTGGCAAACATCATTAACACAGCCTATTCCCAAATTCTCCGCCAGGAAAAAGACCCGGGGCTATCGAAAATTGAAAAAACACATGAAACCCTTAGTTTCGATTCTCACTCCGGCTTACAACGCTGAAACATGGATCGCCGAAACCATAACGTCCGCCCTGCGCCAAACGTGGCCGCGCAAGGAAATAATTGTGGTGGACGATGGTTCAACGGACCGTACGTTCGAGGTAGCGTCCAAATTTTCAAAGGAGGGAGTGACCGTCGTCTCGCAAAAGAAAAGCGGCGCCTCCGCCGCCCGAAATCACGCCTACTCACTGTGCAAGGGGGATTATGTTCAATGGCTTGACGCCGATGATGTCCTGGCCCCTGATAAGATAACTCGACAGGTCGAAGTTGCGCAGACCTTAAACAACCCGCGGGTGTTGCTGGCGGCGGAATGGGGACGGTTTCTCTACCGGACAAGGAGCGCCATATTTGTCCCGACGCCATTGTGGGAGGACCTCACACCGCTTGAATGGCTTATTAGAAAATTGAGCTTAAACGTTTGGATGCAGCCCGGCTGCTGGCTGGTGAGCCGAGAATTGACGGATGCGGCAGGGCCGTGGGACGAGCGGCTTTCTTTTGATGACGACGGCGAGTATTTTTGCAGGATCCTTCTCAAAAGCCAGAGAGTCTCATTTGTAAAGGGATCGAAAGCATACTATCGCGCAACCGGACCAGGGAGTTTGAGCAGCGTGGATTACTCGGATAAAAAACTCGAATCAGCATGGCTGTCCATCCGGCTGCATATTCATTATCTCCTCCAACTCGAAGATAGTCCCCGCACCCGGGATGCCGCCGTCACCTTTCTCCAGACATGGCTTGGAATTTTTGATCCTCACCGAACGGACATCATCGCTGAAATGCAGCATCACGCACGAATGCTCGGAGGGCAGGTGCAATGTTTGCCGCAGGTGGACCAACTGCGTTGGAAATTTGCCTGGATGGAACGTTTCTTTGGATGCCGCTTTGCCTTTTGGGCCCAAAAACGCTTGCCGCAAGTAAAACATTTCGTCGTGCGACACTTGGACCGGACCCTCTTTCAACTGGGATGTTAAAAAAATTATGTCTGCAACCTTAGTCATTGAAGCCGGTCATACGGAACGACAATATTGGCGGGATCTGTGGAGGTTCCGGGAGCTCTTTTACCTTCTCGCGTGGCGCGATTTTTTAATCCGCTATAAACAAACCGCGGTTGGAATTGCGTGGGCATTGCTCCGGCCGCTTTTGATGGTCGTCGCCGTCACGGCGGTAGGCAAGGCCGGAAACATGCCCACAGGCGGCGCGCCGGCGGCGCTCTTCTACTTTTGCGGATTGCTGCCATGGCAGTTCTTTTCCACGGCCATGTCTGAAAGCGGCAATAGTCTCGTCAACAATTCAAATTTAGTTTCAAAGATTTATTTTCCCCGATTAGTCGTCCCGGCCAGCAGCGTTATCGTCAGTTTCACGGACTTTCTGATCGCGGCGGCATTTCTCGTTCCTTTGATGTTCATTTATCACGTGGCCCCGCCCCGCCAGATTGTTTTTCTGCCGCTGTTTGTGATGTTGAATTTCGCTTTGGCAACCGGCGCCGGTTTTTGGATCGCCGCCTTGACCGTCAAATACCGGGACTTCCGGTTTGTCGTGCCGTTTGTCGTCCAATTCGGGATGTTCGTATCCGGCATTTACCCGATCACGAACCATGCCCATCAGGCCGCGCGCCTCATTTTCTCGGCGAATCCGACGGTCGGCATCATTGACGGCTTTCGTTGGTGTCTTCTCAGCGGGCAGACCTTGCAACCTTCGGAAATTATAATCTCGGCATCCGTTACCTTGATCCTTCTCGTGAGCGGGTTGCGATATTTCCGAAAAACCGAGCGGTCATTCGCAGACGTCATTTAAAATACGGTCTACAAAACATATGTCCCAATCCGACACAGTTATTGCTGTCCGAAACCTTTCCAAGTGCTATTCCATCGGGCGCCTTAGCATGAACGACTGCATGAGGTACAATCCGCCCGGATTGCGCCATGCCATTGAAGCAGCGATTCGCAATCCCCTCGAATGGTGGCGAAGGCGGAAAGTCCGGGAAGAATTCTTTTGGGCGCTTACGGACGCTTCGTTCGATGTCAAAGCAGGCGAGGTCGTTGCGGTTATTGGACGAAACGGCGCCGGTAAATCCACCCTGTTGAAAATTCTCAGCCGAATTACCGAACCCACGGAAGGCCGCATCGAAATCGCAGGCCGCGTCGCCAGCTTGTTGGAAGTGGGCACCGGGTTCCATGCGGAATTAACGGGCCGCGAAAACATATTTTTAAACGGCGCCATCCTCGGGATGACGCGCGCGGAAATCAAACGGAAGTTTGACGAGATCGTTGCGTTCTCGGAAGTGGAGAAATTTCTCGACACTCCCGTGAAACGTTATTCCAGCGGCATGTACGTACGCCTCGCCTTTGCCGTGGCCGCGCACCTGGAACCGGAGATTCTAATTGTGGACGAGGTACTGGCGGTTGGTGATAGCGCCTTCCAAAAGAAATGCCTTGGCAAGATGCAGGAAGTGTCCCGCAGCCATGGACGCACCGTTTTGTTCGTCAGCCATAACATGTCGGCTGTTCTTCAATTGACAACGCGCGCCGTGGTCTTGGATAAAGGGCGCGTCGTCTTCAATGGTCCCACCGAGAAAGCTGTTGAGGAATATGCCGGCGCCATTGGCAATGATTCCACGGTATTCTTTCCGGTCGAGAACGCGCCCCGGAAATATCCCGGTACCGGCGCGGCGCGTTTTGTTTCTTTCCGTTTTGATCGCGCCGTTCCGATTTTTTCACCGGACGAAAACTTTCATTTTATCGCCAGGGTCCGGGCGCACGAAAATATTTCCCGCATCCGCTTCAGCATGACCGTCTTCACCCCGGAAGGCATCCCGGTCGGGACCTGTTTCGGGGCTGAACGGCCCGGATTGCGCATCGGCCAGGAAATGGAATTCGAAATCTCTCTGCCTCGCCCCCGTTTGGCGCACGGCCGCTATTGTTGCGGCGTTTCAATTGGCAAAGGCGACCACCGCGTGGGCATGGTGGATTTTGACACAGTCCTGGACACGCTTGCATTTGAAGTCCGTCGGGAAGAGGGCGACAGCGGTACTTTAGCCGAGTGGCCGCGGGGCTGGGGTTCCATTATTTTGCCGGATTTAATTTGTCGTCCGGCTTCCCCCGCCCCGCTCGAGACCTACGCAAATAACGTCGAAATGCTTTCAGCGTAGCTTATGGCAAATAATCCCATGCTGGCAGTCGTCATTCCCGGGTACAAATCCGCGTTTCTGCGGGAAGTCCTGGAGTCTCTCGCGGATCAAACTTGCCGGAATTTTAACGTGTATGTCGGCGATGATGCGAGTCCCGAAAACATTCGTGATATCGTCGCGGAATTTAACGCCAGGATTCCGATTCATTATCATCGTTTCCCGAAAAACCTGGGCCGCGTCTCGCTGTCTGAACATTGGCGCCGCTGCATCGCCCTAAGCCGGGAACCGTGGGTGTGCCTGTTCTCCGATGACGACCTGATGGAAGAAGGCTGTGTCGAGGCCTTCTATCGCGAGCTCCACGCAACCTCCGGACGTTACGAGTTATATCGCTTCAATACATGTTCCATCGATGGCAAGGGGCGGCTGGTCTCTGAAAATGCGCCGCATCCTCAAAACGAATCCGGACCGGATTTTCTGGTATCACGGCTCCGCGGCGGAAGAACCAGCACGGCGCAGGAATTGATTTTCTCCCGCGCCGCGTGGGAGGAAGTGGGCGGTTTCCCCGACTTTCCGCTCGGATGGGCCTCCGACGACGCATTTATTGCCCTCCTTGGTTCGCGCAAACCAATTCATGTCGTGCCCGGCCCGCGTCTGAAATGGAGGCTGAGCGGTAAAAATATTTCGACGGACAATTCGTTTGCCATGGCGATACAAAAACTTCAGGCCTGTCGCAAGTTCGTGGAATGGGCCGCAGATTTCCTGAAGAAGAATTCGCCGACCGAAGGCGCCTTGACCAATGCGGAATTGGCGGCTCTGCTCGAGGACTGGTTCTTCATGCAAATGATCTACCGCCGGCAACTGATGAGTTTCCGGTCCAGCCTTGACGTGGATCAATTGGCCGCCTCGGTTTGGCGCCGTCCGCGCGGCTACGGGTTTTTGAAAACGATGAAATTCAATTGGGCGCTGGCGCGCGAAAAGGTTTTCAGCCGATGAAAAAGATCCTTTTGTTCAGCTCGCATGATTTGAACGCGCGGGACTATGGGTCCGTCCTCCGCGTCCGAAACATCGCGCAACTTCTGTCCAGTTATGGCGAGGTAGACGTCGTACTGGGCAGCCGTTTCGACGAAGTCCTTCAAAATGCATCGCCTTTGCAGGGAGGCTTTAAGTTGATAAAAAATATCAAGTTTTGGCGCTGGTATTCCTTGCCGGCCAGGGTTTTCGCAAGTCTAAAATCCAATTTTCTGGAAATGGAAAATTATCGGACTACGTACGAGGAAAGCGAAAAACTTCAGCGCGCCATGGCCCGATACGATCTCGTGTGGGTTCACGGCCTGGAGACCGCGAATGCCTTCGGCGTCTGGCGATGGCAAAAAAGCGTCCTGGATATCGACGACATTCCCAGTGAAGTCTACCGCCTGCGCCTGTCGCAGGCCAAATCGGTCGCGCAAAAATTGTTCAACTGGCAGCAAATGATTCTATGGCGCCGCAACGAAAGGCGACTGGGCAAGCGTTTTGATGCCATCTGCGTCTGCAGCGAGCAGGACCGCGAAAGACTTGGCCGTGAAAGAGTCTTTGTTCTTCCCAACGGCTTCGAAATGCCCGCTACGCTGCATTCCCGCAAGCCGGCGAGTCCGCCGCAAATCGGATTTGTCGGGACGTTCGTCTATTGGGCAAACTGCCAGGGCGTCCAATGGTTTATTGAAAAAGTATGGCCACTCATTCTCGAGCGTTCTCCCGGGGCCAGGTTACGCCTCGCCGGTGAACGGGGAGAGAAAATGTTCAATGGCCCCAATATCGAGGCCCTGGGATGGGTGCCAAACATGGAGGACGAGATGGCCCATTGGTCTATAGCGATCGTTCCCGTACTGGCCGGCGGCGGAACCAGAATCAAAATTCTCGAAGCGTTCAGTCGAAAATGCCCGGTTGTTTCCACCTCGGTGGGCTGTTACGGCTACGACCTTCAAAATGAGCGCGAGCTTTTAGTCGCTGACACGCCCGAGCATTTTGCGGCGAGCTGCCTGCGCATTCTGAACAATCCCGATCAAGGCCTGGAACTGGCCGAAAATGCCTGGGCCCGATTTTCAACAACCTGGACCTGGACTTCGCAAAGCGGACGAATCGCTGATATCATCGCGGCCGTTTGCAGGACCGAGACACAACCGGACGAACCTCATTCGGTTTTAAACCAGAGCTTCATCACGGGGGCGATCTCTCCTTCAACGCAACGATGAACCCGGATTTAATCATAACCGGGCCTCAAACACCCCGGCCCGCCGTTTCAGTTGTAATCCCGGCCTATAACCGCGCGCATTGCGTCGCTGCCGCCGTGGAAAGCGTCTTTGCTCAGACGTTCAAGGACATTGAAATCATCGCTATTGACGATGGCTCATCGGATGGCACCCAGGACGCGCTCGTACAATTCGGCGACAGAATCCAGCTTCTGTGCCAGGATAATCGCGGCGTTAGCTCAGCGCGCAACGCCGGCGTTCGCGCCGCCCGCGGACAATGGATCGCGTTTTTGGATTCAGATGATCGATGGCATCCCGAAAAACTCGAATGCCAAATCGCCGCTTTGAAAAAATATAACGGCCGGGTTTGCTTTACCAGGTGCGTTAATCACCATGACCAATTACTTCGCGATATTGATTTTATCGCGGCGGACCTTTGTGAACCGGGAATATTCTATGTGAAAAATGCAGTAGACTCGGTTTGTATTTCTCCGCGGCATCCCCTGATACAAACGATGGTCGCAGACAAATCGCTGCTTGAACAGATCGGACTGTTCGACGAATCATTTCCCGCCGCGGAAGATGCGGAACTGATCTTTCGGATGTCATTTTTTACCGGGTTCCTGTACGTGGATCGACCGCTGGCGACCATTTTTGAAAATTCGGACGATGGTCTTTACAATTCGATGAGACTGACCTTCCTAACGCGGCGGCATCAATCGTACCTGCGGTTGTTGGCACACATGTATTGGCGGCTCGTCGAGTCTTCACCCGAAAAATTGTCGGTTATGCGCAAGCGGCTCGGTTATTTCATCTCACGCCGGGCGGAACTCGCATGCGCAGCCGATCACCGGAACGTCGCCAGGGCCCTGGCGCGCGACGGGATTCTTTTTGCCGGCAGCCTCCGTGATTTTGTGCGATGCGCCGGCGTGCTGTTCTTCCCTGCCTTTGTCCGAAACCGGGCCAGAAAAAAATGGCCTGCCTAAATCCATCGTCCGCATTTCATTTGTCCCTTCCCCGGCATCGGGATGCGCAATTTCTATTCGAACAGCTATGATTTTGGTCCTAGGGTCAGGCACCTGCATTGGGCGGATTTTTTGCGCTGAGTTGAGGCGGCGTGGGCACGACTATTTATTGCCACGCGACAGCGATGCCTTCGATTTTCACTCGCTTTTTGACTGCCTGCGAAAGTCAAAGCCCGCGTTTCTCATCAACGCTTCCAGTCATCCCGGCGCCAATTCCGACGATAGCGAGCCGGCTCGCGAGGAAATGCTCCGCGTAAATACCATACTGCCGCGGCTGATCTCGCAAGTTTGTCTGATGACCAACACGCCGTGGGGCCATGTATCCTCCTGCGGCATCTACTCAGGCGCAAAAATTGCCGTCGCCACGGGCGTTATCGTCGAAAAAAGGCTGCCGCGAAGAGAATTGTTAAAGCTCACTGCCGAATGTCCCCAGAAATTGCGCGGCTTCACCGAATCTGATGAGCCAAATTTCTCGTTCCGGGCCGCCCCGTGCAGTTTTTTCAGCGGGACGACAGCCCTGGCTGAAGAGGCGATCCGCGGCATCGGTCGCAATTATATTTGGCGAATGGGTCTGCCCTTTAGCGAACGCAACGAACCCGAGAGCCTCTTGCGGCAGTTGCAAACCGGCGAAAAAATTTATGATGGCCTTCAACCGGCCTCGCACACCGACGATTTTGTCCGCGCCTGCCTTGACCTCTGGGAACGGAATGCCGCCTTTGGGATCTATAATGTCGCGAACCCCGGCGTCGTCACGACGCGCCAAATCGTCGAACTGATCCAAAAATTTCTCAAACCCATGCGCGACTTTCAGTTCTGGCAGGATGACGCTGGATTTTACCGCCAGGGAAACCAGGCCCCGCGCGCGAACTGCATCCTGGATGTTTCTAAATTATTGGCTACCGGCGTGTCGATGCGACCGCTTTCCGAAGCGCTCGAGGACGCCCTCAAAAACTGGCAAGGGGAAAGTTTTCACGACGAACTGAATCGCGCTGCCGCATAAGATGAAATTAAATAAAACGACGGCTTTTCCGGCCTCAACGAGGTATGTCCTGCCGCCGCTCTTTGGTGTTTTTGTTCTGGTGGCAACCGCCCGCGCACAGCAAGAAGCCATCCAGCCGCCGGCCCCTCCGGTCGAGTCCATGACGCAATTGGCCATGACGAATAGCTTTCAGCTGTTTGGGCCGCATCCGGCCGCGTCGCCGCCCGGCCAATATGAACCCTTTCGCTGGGATCAATTCGTGATTCGGCCCCATGTGGATTATCAATTCACGGACGCTTACCACCTGCTTGCCGCCCCCAGCAACCAGGTGGACACGACTATTCAAAGGCTGTCGCCCGGCTTGCTGTTTGACCTGGGGCCGCATTGGGCCCTTGACTACACACTGTCGCTGGCAACGTATTCGAATACCAATTTCGGGACTGAAGTAGACCATTCCATCACGTTGAGCGGCCAAACCACCTACGGAGATTGGACTTTCGGATTATTACAGTCGGTCCTCCTGACGCGGTCGGCCTTAATTGAATTCGGCGGGCAGGTAGACCAGGAGTACTTTAACACATCGGTAACTGGCCATCACGAGGACAGCCGATACATCTCTGAAGACCTCGACGTAAATCAAAACATCCAAATTTTTCCCGGCGGCGACTACGAGGACATGTACTCCTGGTCAACTTTGGATTGGCTCAACTACCAGCCTCAGTCCCATTTCAATCTCGGCCTTGGCCCGGGGCTGGGATATAACCATGCCGTCTATGGCCCGGATTCCGTATACGAACAGCTGCAAGCCCGGGTCAATTGGCGTTTGACGGACCTGCTCAGCCTTCAGATTTCCGGCGGCGTTATCGAAACCGAATTTCTAGGCAGTCAGGGTGCCGGCAATATCTTTAGTCCCATTTACAGCGGGTCCCTCGATTTTAAGCCGTTTTCGCAAACCGAATTATCCCTGTTTGCCACGCGCTTTGTTTCACCCTCGGTCCTGGTGGATGAATACACCGAAGGAACATCCTTTGGCTGCTCAATCGGCCAGCGCTTTCTCGGACAATTCTATTTCAGCGCGCAAGCCAGTTACAATGATGATAAGTACGTGGCCGCGTCCCAGTACATTCTGGTTCAAGTCAGTCCCAAGATCTATGACCTTGAACTGATAAATAACAGTCGCACGGATAAATATTATACGCTGTCCTTTCGGTTGGGACATTCCTTCCTGACGCGCGGCAACGTGTCCGTCTTTTACCAATATAACAGCGATGCCTCTTCGGCGCCGGGATACAGCTTTGCCGGCAACCAATTCGGGGGGGAAGTGAGCTACAGCTTTTGAGGATCTATGCCTGCCAAAGAACTTAAATTATCCCCGGAAAAAAGCCGCTACGTTCTGAAGGAACGGCCCACTACCGCCATGACCGTCGGATCACGGCTGGCGCTTTTTTCCCTTTCAACTCTGCTGCTTGGACTGCTCTTCGCGGTACCGCTATATCATCTGCTTCGGCTGGCGGCAAGTGACGAACTGTATTCTGAGATACCATTGATTCCATTGATGAGCGGGTACCTGATTTGGCTAAGGCGCGGGAGAATGCCTTCGAGGTTTGAACCCGCGCAATTCCAGGCCGTGCTATTCTCATTGGCAGGACTGGCTGCGCTTGCATTTTGGTGGCTCCCCTCGCGCCAAATATTCGCGCCCGTCGAGAATTACCTGGCAATAAATATCCTGGCCTTTCTGCTTCTATTCACGGCCGTCACGTTCTTCTTTCTGGGCAAGGCCTTCGTGCGCACCTATGCGTGCCCGATATCGCTGCTGGCTTTCATGATTCCTTTCCCCACAATTTTCCGTGAATGGATTGACACTGTGTTGCAGCACGGGTCCGCCGTATTTGCGGGATGGTTTTTTAATATCACCGGCGCTCCGGTTATCCGCGATGGGCTTAGCTTTCATTTGCCCAATATAATCCTCCACGTCGCGCCTGAATG
>DASYZW010000733.1:0-4416 GCA_035945915.1 Verrucomicrobiia bacterium
TTGGCGACAAATTCCTCGCGCGTGCGCTCGAGCTGCTTGAGGCGCGTCAAATCGTGGAAGACCAAAATGGTGCCCTCGCGTTCGCCGGCGGAATTGGAAATGACGGCGGCGTTGACCTGCAGCCAGCGTTCGTTCAATTCCGGAACTTTTAGTTCATAATCAAAAACCTGCTTTTCCGATTCCGCGCGCTCGACGAGTTCCGCGAGTTCGTGAAGGCGCAGCACCTCCATCACGGTCTTGCCGCGCAACTCGGTTTTTATGCCGAACAGGTTCTTGAACGCCCGGTTGGCGAGGTAAATTTTCCGGCTCCGATCCAGCAGCAGCAATCCCTCGAGCATTGAATTGAATAAAACCTGCTGCTGCGCGCGGGCATCAATGGTGGTCTGCTGTTGACGCCGCTGGAAATCTTCCATGTCGCCCTGCGCTTTGAGTTCGAGGCGTGTGAATTTCCTTTGCCAGAACCCGTAAACGACGACGGCGGCAACAATCGCGAGGATGGTCAGCAAAGGCCACATTGCTTGAACCGGGATAATTGGCGCCCGGCGGGCGATTTAATCCCGCGGGCGCGACGCCCGTTATTCCATAAATCGATACCCAACGCCGCGAACCGTGTCCAGATGCTTCGACGCGGGACCGAGTTTTTCGCGCAGGCGGCGCATGTGGGTATCCACCGTGCGGGTGTCGATCAGGCTGTCATATTCCCAAACATCGCGCAGAAGCTGGTCGCGCGATTGCACGCGCCCGGCCCGTTGCGCCAGCGTCGTCAGGAGCTTAAATTCCGTGGCGGTCAGCTCGATCGTTTTACCCTTCCAACTGGCCAGGTGCCGCGGCAAATCAATCACCAGGTCGCCGAATCGCATCTGTTCCCGCGGCCGTTCCGTGGACACGCCGCGGGCGAGGATCTTCTTGATTCGAAGAAGCAATTCACGGGGACTAAACGGCTTGGTCAGATAATCATCGGCGCCCAGCTCGAGGCCGAGCACACGGTCAATTTCAGCTGCCTTGGCGGTAAGCATTAAAATCGGCACCCGCGAAGTGGCCGGTTCCAGCCGAAGGTTCTTGCACACCTCAAAGCCGTCCATCTCCGGCAACATCACGTCCAGCACAACCATGTCCGGCGTCTGGGCGCGGGCCTTTTTCAGTGCGGCAGCTCCATCGCCAGCCGCGCTGACGGCGTAACCGGCCTGTTTCAAGTTGAATTCCAGGAGCTCAACTGCCTCGGGTTCGTCGTCGACCACCAAAATCTTCGGCTTCACGCCCCGTGAATACCACTTCACAGTCCGTTAGACAATCCAAACCACGCGACAAGAATGTGACGGGAAGGTTACGGGAAGGTTACGGGCAACGGTGATACCTGCGGCAAGACCGCAAACGACGCAAAGGCCAAAAGCAGTGCCATGAGCGACGAGAGTGCCAAGATTGCCATGAGTGCCCGGGCCGCGAGACTCTGACTAACATCGAATCAATGCGACCGAACAAACCTCAGCATTTCAGTCAAAGACTCCTCACGTCGTCGCCTGCGGACGTCAGGATTTAGTAGGAGTCGAGGTCACGAGACTCTGACTGATCGAACCACGGCCGTCGATCAAACTGCTGAATTTAATTTGAGTCTCCTGACGTCGTCACCTACGGAGAAATCCGGAGATTTGGCAGGCCGGCGGCGGTGGCAGCGATCGTAGCACGACTTGCCTTCACTGGCGATAGCCCACGGCTACGATGGCGTTGCGCCTTCAGCGCGGTGAGCGGGACGGCGTCCCTACCAAAAATCAGTGTCTATCTGTGTTCATCTGTGGTTAAAAATTCTTTGCGCTTTTTGCGATCTATGCGGTTAAATTCTCCGATTTCTCCCCGCTATCCCGCGGCTGAAAAGCAGCCGTCCCGTTTACACCCCCCTCCAAATCTCGAAAATCTAAAATCCCCAATAGACACGGCCACTTTCGCGCGCTCATCCTCCGTTTTTCCGCCCGTTTACACGTTTACTTTACTACACAAATCAATTGTGCGGGAACGTTCGTCACGCGGAATTTCTCCACCCGAATCCTCACGCGAAGGCCACCCGTAGGCGTCGAGGTGACGAGACTCTGACTAATCGAACCACTGCCATCGGTCAAACCGCTGAAATTAGTTGGAGTCTCCTGACGTCGTCACCTACGGAGAAATCCGGAGATTTGGCAGGCGGGCGGCGGTGGCAGCGATCGTAGCACGACTTGCCTTCACTGGCGATGCCCACGGCTACTATGGGGTTGCGCTTTCAGCGCGGCAGGTGGCAGGGCGTCTCTACCCGGAAATCTGTGCTCATCTGTTTCATCTGTGCCCATCTGTGGCTAAAAATCCTTTGCGTCGTTTGCGATGTTTGCGGTTAAATCCTCCGTCCTCTCAGTTTCCTCCTCTTAAATCCGTGGCGCTCATGCTCACTCATGACACTGCCTTGCATTCCCCCGATGTTGGTGCTTGGATTTTAAACCTGAATTTGTATCGTGCGGCCAATGTCGCAACCTCAACGCGAAGCCGCCGTCGCCGCCCCTTCCCATCCGGCGCGGGAACCGTTGCCGCCATTGAAGCGGCCGGTCGCCTCGCTTTGGGGCGTGGGACAGGAACGCGCGACGCAACTGGCGCGGCTCGGGATCATGACGATTGAAGATTTGCTCTTGAATCGTCCGCGCCGATACGAGGACCGCCGCCATTTCAAAAAAATTGTCGAACTCCAAAAAGGCGAGCCCGGCACCGCGCGGGGCAGGATCGTCGCCATGGGCCTCAAACGGTTTCGGCACGGGACAAATTCGGTTTTTGAAATCGTGCTCGACGACGGCTCAGCGCTGTTGCACTGCCGCTGGTGGAATCTGCCGTTCATGGAAAAATATTTTGCCCGGGACGACGAAGTATTCGTTTTCGGAAAACTGATCCAGACAAAGCCCCGCACGATGGACCACCCGGAAACGGAAGTGATCGAGGCTGGCGAAGAAAGCTTCATCCACATCGCGCGCATCGCGCCGATCTATTCCCTGACCGAGGGCTTGCCGCAACGATGGTTGCGCGGCCTGGTATGGCGGACCCTGGAACAACATCAGGCCCACTTGAAGGACTCCAGCCCAGCCCTGCCCGATCCAGCGGCGTCCGCGCCCGGGACCGGCGCGCTGCTTCCCGCCCGTGAGCAGGCAATCCAGGCGATCCATTTTCCGGAGGCGCTTTCCGAAATCGAGATCGCCCGTCGCCGGCTGGCATTGGATGAATTTGTGGAATTCCAAAAACAAATCCAGGCGCGAAGGAAAAAATTTGAAGCCAGCGCCCGGGCCTTGCCCTGCGGCGGCGATAATCGCCTGATGAAACCCTTCTTGGCGGCACTGGGATTTAAACTCACCGAACCGCAAACGCGGGTGCTGCGGGAAATCCGGGCGGACATGAGCGGGGCGCATCCCATGCGCCGGCTCCTGCAGGGCGACGTCGGCTCGGGCAAAACGGTGGTGGCGGCGTGCAGCGCGCTCATGGCGATTGAAAGCGGTTGCAACGTCACGCTGATGGCGCCGACGGAAATCCTCGCGGAACAGCATTTCGCCAATTTCAAAAAATGGTTCGGGCCGCTCGGCGTCCGCGTGGAACTGCAGACGGGCAGACGCAAAGCGGAGAGGCTGGAAGAGGCGCGATCCCCGGTCATGGTGACAGGCACCCACGCGCTATTTTCATCCGGGTTTGATCTGCCGAGGCCGGGCCTGGTGATCATCGATGAGCAGCATCGATTCGGCGTGGCACAGCGCGAGCAACTCGTGCGCAAGGGCAATTACCCGCACGTGCTGGTGATGACCGCAACGCCGATTCCCCGGACGCTCGGGCTGACGCTCTACGGCGACCTCGACATTTCACTGATCGATGCCATGCCGGCCGGGCGCGGGACTTTAAGGACTTTTGTGCGCGAGACGGGCAAGCTGCCCAAAGTTTATGATTTCATTCGCGAACAATTGGCAGCAGGACGGCAGGCCTACGTGGTTTATCCGCGCGTGGAGGATTCCTGCGAGAAAGAACTGAAAGCCGTGACGGCCGAATACGAAAATTTGAAGAAGATTTTTTCACCGTTCACCGTCGCGCTTTTGCACGGAAAAATCAGCGGCCGCGAAAAGGAAAGCGTGATGTCGGCATTTCGCGCGAATAAAACGAGCGTTTTGCTGGCCACGTCGCTCATTGAGGTGGGCGTGGACGTGCCGAATGCGACCGTGATGATGATTGAAAATGCCGAGCGATTCGGGCTGGCGCAGCTCCATCAATTGCGCGGACGCATCGGCCGCGGCGGTCATGCCAGCTTTTGCATTTTGATTTCAGACGCGAAAAACGTCGAAGCCCGTCGACGGCTCCGGATTTTGGAGGAAACGTCAGACGGATTTAAAATCGCGGAAGCGGACCTGAAACTGCGCGGGCCGGGAGAAT
>DASYZW010000734.1:0-11918 GCA_035945915.1 Verrucomicrobiia bacterium
CTAATCCGTGGCGTTCGTCGCGACCGTCGCGTGAGACCGTTTTCGGTAATCAGTGCCCATCTGTGTTCATCTGTGGCCCCGGAGTGTTTTCTCTGGTTCAAAAATCGGAAGTTCCAAAAAGTGTCAAAAAGTGTCAAATCATCCGGTTGAACGTCCCTCCATTTTATGATCATATGGTAGTGGGAAGAATTTTCAATTTACGATTTACGATTTACGATTTACGAGTGGGCAGCGCGGTGCGAATGATTTGCGGGTGGTAGTACCATCTGCCGCTGCGACATTCTTTGCGTTCGTGGCGACCGTTGCGTGTGATTGTTTTCGGTGATCTGTGTTCATCTGTGGCTCCGGTCAGTGCCGAGTATATCAGAATTCACCAATTGCTTGACAGAACTCAGAATCAAAAATTTAGAACAAATTTTGCGCGCCCCATTTTTCGAACTGTCGCATGCAAAATGCATGATTCGTCGGAAAACGGCAAAACAAACGCCTTGTAAAATATTGAAAGACAGTCACCTATACAGAAACCGTTGCGCCGGATTTTTTTCCGGTCGATCGAAAAATTTCCCGATTGGTGATGCTACAGTTCTCGACGACTTTTTCCTGACGAAATTGACCTTTAAGTTTATACAATATGGGCGGGGGTGCCAGGGGGATCACGGAACAGGGAACAGGAGCGGCGGGAGAGAGGTCAGTCAATCTGCGTCCATCCGTTGGTCAAAAATTCATTTTCAAATTCTGCCATTTGTGATCTTTGCGGCCCTTGCGGTTAAATCCCCTGTTTTCTCCGTTTTCGCCTGTTCTAACCCGTGGCGTTCGTGGCGACCGTTGCGTGAGACCGTTTTCGGTAATCTGTGCCCACCTGTGCTCATCTGTGGCTCCGGAGTGTTTTCTCCTGTTCAACGCCTCATTCTGTTAATCCTGTCCCAACCCCTCGTTTCCTCGTTTCATTCCCTACCCTCCACAAATGTGTCGCCATGCCACGCCGATCAGTTTCGAGTCCTCAGTTCCGAGTCTATAGTCCGCCGTCCACAGGCAATGCGCCGGGAGCGCCGGGAGTGCCATGGAGCCCCGGATTCACTATCGCGGCAGAACCGGCTGGAAAACGCATGCCTACTTGCCTTTCGTGGTTTATTGGCACAACCTGACTGCATGATGAAGCAAACGTTTGCCCTGGTCGCCTGCGTTGCCGGCCTCGGCCTTTATGGCTGCGCCAGCAAAGGCCCGATTCCGCAGTTATCCGACCACCGTTGCCAACAACTCGTCACCCAGGCCGACCAACTGGCCATGATCGGAGGGCCTTTGCCGGAAGCCATCGCGAAATTAAACCCCATCCAGGTCTATGGCGACCACGGGAACATTGTCATCGCATTGCAAAGAAACGGCCGAGGCGAACAGGGATTTTACGTGGTTCCCACCACCAGCTCCTTCGATCCCCGGTACAGTCCCCGGCCCGATTGGACGTTCACCCTGGTGGAACCATCAGATCCGTACGTGAACAATCTCTTCCAATATTCGCGTACGTGGAAGCGCTGATGCGGATGAGCGGCGCATTCCCGGTCGCGTAAAGGTTTTCTCCATTGGCCGGGCATGCGAGTGACCAAAGTGCAATCACGGCGACGCAACTCATGGATGAAATTGCTTTTTCCCATTTCCTTTTTCCTCTTTAATTTGCACCCGTGAGCATCCTTGATGAATTGAAATGGCGCGGCCTGATCGCCGACTGCACCGACACGGTCGAGTTGACGAAGAAGGTTTCCGCGCCGGTCACGCTCTACTGCGGCTTTGATCCGACGGCGGACAGCCTGCACGTGGGCAGCCTGGTTCCCCTGCTCGCTCTCCGACGATTTCAATTGCTTGGCCATCATCCGATAGCCGTGGCCGGGGGCGCGACGGGCTCGATCGGCGATCCCAGCGGCAAAACGCAGGAACGGCAGTTGCTGACCAGGGACGTGTTGCTCGCGAATATCGCGCGCGTCAAAGTTCAATTGGCCCGGCTCCTGGATTTCGAAACCGGTCAAAACCCGGCCCGCCTGCTCGATAACGCAAGCTGGACCGAAAATATTTCGTTCCTGGATTTTTTACGCGACATCGGCAAGCATTTTTCCGTCAATCAAATGGCCGCCAAAGAAAGCGTGCGCGCCCGGATGGAAGACCGTGAGACCGGCATCAGTTTCACAGAGTTTAGTTACATGCTCCTCCAGGCCTTTGATTTTTATGTCCTGGCCAGGGACGTCAATTGCGAGTTGCAAATCGGCGGCAGCGATCAATGGGGCAACATCACGGCGGGAATTGACCTGTGCCGTAAAAAGTCAGGAAAAACCGTTTACGGCCTGACTTTGCCCCTGATTTTGAACTCCGATGGCACGAAATTCGGGAAAACTGAAGCCGGCGCCGTCTGGCTGGATGCAAACAAGACCAGTGAAAAGGATTTCTTCCAGTTCTGGATGCGCACGGACGACCGGGACGTGGAGCGTTACCTGAAGTTCTTTACATTTCTGACCGAAGCGCAAATTGCGGAAATCGTCCAAACCCATGCGACCGCCCCCGAGAAACGCATGGCGCAGCGTGAATTGGGCAAGGCCGTCACGACGCTGGTTCATGGGCCGGACGCGGCCCGGCGCGAAGCGGATGCGATCGAGGCATACAGCGGAAAAATTTCGGGCCCGGACCTGCTGAACCATTTCCCTACCCGGGAATATCCGAAGGCGAATTTAGACGGCGAAGGCGCCAGTCTCGTGGAATTGCTCGTTCATGCGGGCCTGGCGGGATCAAAATCGCAGGCACGGCAACTGATCTCAGGCGGCGGCATCGAAGTCAATGGCGAGCGCGTGGGCGATCTCAATCGCAAAATAAAGATGGCTGACGTTCGCTTCGACAAATTTGTGCAGCTTCAAAAAGGAAAGAAGACTCACGTCCTGATTATACCCGTTTGAATTTGGAACTATGTTAAAGCGTGTAAAAACCAAATCCATTGCGGCCGGCGACGGCACGTTCGCCATCATCGCTTCACGGTATAACGCGCAATACGTAGATTCGATGCTGCGGGCCGCGAAAGCGGTTCTGTCCCGGGCAAAAGCAAACGTGCAGGTCATTCGGGTGCCGGGAGCTTATGAAATTCCCGCAGTCGCCGCCAAACTGGCGCGGCGGTCTTCGGAGGATGAGGACCTGGCCGCAATTATTTGCCTTGGAGTGATATTGCGGGGAGAGACCGTCCATGCGGCGCATATCGGCGAGGCGGTGAGCCACGCGCTCATGCAAATCCAGGTCAATTTTGAAATACCCGTCGTTCACGAAGTGCTGCTCCTGGAGAATGAAGCACAGGCCAAAAAACGATGCCTGGACCCAAAACACAATCGCGGGACGGAAGCCGCCCAAACGGCGCTGGAAATGGCGAAATTAATGGCTGAAATATCGCCGCACGGGGAATAGACAAGACTATCGCGGCGGCGGCCTAAAATCGCGCAAATCGCCGCGGAAAAAGCGTCTCCCGGCGCGCGGATTTCTTCGTTTAATGGTTGCTTGTGAAAAAATTCACATATTGCTTGACCCGCATGTGGGCGATGATAACTTTTTTCAACAATGAAAGCTTTTTCGTTCGCTTTTTTAATCGGGGTTTTGGCTGCCACGACCCTTTCACGCGCGGCAGACATTACCGGAACTATCACGCTGGTCGGAACGCCCCCGGCTGAGGTACCGATTACGCCGTTGATGAATGACCCCACGTGCGGCCCGCTTCACAAGGAAACGCCGACGACTCATTTTTATGTTGTCGGCGCAAACGGCGAGTTCGGCGACGTCGTCGTCTCTCTGAAGGACGCCAGCGGGAATAACATCACCGGCAAATCAACCGGGGCCAGCGCTGAACCCGCAGTGCTCGACCAGAAGGGCTGTCTTTATACCCCGCAAATCCTCGCAATGCAGACCGGCCAAAAATTGACCGTGAAAAACTCGGACCCCTGCGTGCATAACGTCCATTCCACGTCCAAGGCCGGCAATACCGAACACAATGACGTGCAAATGCCGAATGGCGCGGATTTGAGCTATACGTTCGACAAGCCGGAAATGTTTATGAAATTTCAATGCGACGTTCATCCGTGGATGTTTGCCTGGGTGAGCCTGTTTGATAGTCCGTACTATTCAGTTAGCGGCCAGGACGGTAAATTCGTGATCAAAGACGTACCGCCCGGCAAATATACGATCGTGGCCGACCACCGAAAATTGGGCGAACAAACACAAACGATCGACGTTGCGGACAAGAATTTGACGGTGGATTTTACGTTTCACGTGAAGTAAGCAGGGAGAGAGAGTGTGTGCTCTTGATTGGAAGCCAGGGTTTCCGATGAACTATATTGAGATCAATCGCCCATTGCGCGTTTTTGCCGTATTGACGGCCATTGCCACGTTTTTTTTGCTGGCCGCAGGCGGCCTGGTAACGAGCCACGAAGCCGGCATGTCCGTGCCGGATTGGCCGAACAGCTACGGCTATAACATGTTCCTGTTCCCCCCGTCGAAATGGATCGGCGGCATTTTTTACGAGCATACCCACCGTTTATGGGCCTCGTGCGTGGGCCTGATGACCACGATTCTGGCAGTTTGGCTCTGGTTGAAAGACCCGCGCAAATGGATGAAATGGCTGGGTGTCGCGGCATTTTTGCTGGTCGTGGCACAAGGCGTCCTTGGGGGTTTGCGGGTAACGTTAAACATGGATAATCTCGGGGCCATCCATGGGGTAGTCGGGCAATCTTTCTTTGGGTTGATGTGCGCCATCGCGCTTTTCACGAGCGCCTTTTGGCGCGAAACATTGGCGGCGAATAAGCTGAATGTTCCGCCGGGTTTGCGGGCGCTGGTATTGGCAACCACGATTCTGATCTTTTGCCAATTGATCCTCGGGGCAACGATGCGCGCGCAACACGCCGGCCTGTCAATCAACACGTTTCCTTCCGCCTATGGCAGAATCTGGCCGGACACAAGCGCGGATGCCATTGCGGCATATAATGCCCATCGCGTTGAGCTCACCAACGTGAATCCGATCACCGCTGTCCAGGTAATTTTACAGATGGTTCACCGCGGATTTGCCGTGGCAATATTTCTTTGTGTTGTCCTGTGCGCGGCGCAGGCATGGCGAAAACTGGGCAACGCCGACGCGCTGACTAAATTCGCTTTCTTTTGGCTTGGCCTCATGGTCGTCCAAATTGGATTGGGCGCGGCGACCATATTGACCAACAAAGCCGCGGATGTGGCCACAGCCCATTTGCTGGGCGGCGCGCTTTCACTCGTGACAGGAGCGCTTTGGTGCATGATTGCTTTTGCCCGGTCAGCGGAACAGACGGCGACGCAAACCGAATCATTCGGGGCGTTTGGCACTTTCGCAGGAAACAAATAATGAAAGAAATTTCCGTTGAGATTGCGCGCAATGAGGCGGCTGAAAAGGGCTGGACAAGCGTTTTCGCGGACCTCGTCAAGGCGCGGCTTACCACGCTGGTACTCCTGACGACGGCCGTGGGATTTTACTTAGGCTGGCAGGGCGCCATGAATTGGGTGTTGCTGCTTAACGCGCTGGCCGGCACCGCCCTCGTGGCCGCGGGCGCTTCCGCGCTGAACCAATGGCTCGAACGGGATTACGATGCAAAGATGCTCCGGACGCAAACCCGGCCGTTGCCATCGGGGCGAATGCAGCCGGCCACCGTGGTGATGTTCGGGGGAATTAGTTCGATAGCGGGACTGATCTACCTGGCACTGGCGGTCAATCTCCTGACGAGCGTGCTCGGCGCCGTGACGCTGGTCAGTTATTTGTTCATTTACACGCCTCTGAAGCGCGTCACCTGGTTAAATACGGCCATTGGGGCGATTCCCGGCGCGTTGCCGCCGCTAATGGGTTGGACGGCGGCGCGAAATGAATTGAGCGGGGAAGGTTGGGCTCTCTTTGCCATACTCGCATTTTGGCAACTCCCGCATTTCTTCGCGATCGCGTGGATTTATCGCGATCAATACGCCAAAGCCGGATTTGTCATGCTTCCGAACGTGGATCCAGGCGGCAAATATACCGGCCAGCAGGCGGTCAGCAACGCGCTCGGGCTGTTAATTGTGAGCCTTTGTCCGTTCTTGTTCCGGATGGCGGGAACCATTTATCTGGCCGGCGCCCTTATTTTGGGCGTGGCATTCCTCATTTGCGCCATACAATTTTCGCGAAGACTGACTCTGTCGCGGGCACGGCAGTTGTTTTTGGCTTCGATTCTTTATTTGCCGTTATTGCTCACGCTCATGGTTTTTGACAAAGTGAAATAAATATGGACGCGCACGTTGAACAATTTCCGCCCTACCGCGAGCATGACGCGCATGGTCATGATGACCATGGCCACGAGCACCACGACCCGGGTTTCTGGGCCAAATACATTTTCTCCACGGACCATAAGGTCATCGGCATCCAATACGGCGTCACCGCGCTTTCATTTCTGTTTTTTGGACTGATGCTCATGTTATTGATGCGCTGGCAAATTGCGCATCCGGGCAAGCCGGTACCGTTCTTCGGTCATTTATTGGAGTTGATGTTTCAGCATCCGGGCATGCCGAATCCGGCCGCCGGGGGTATCATCTCGCCTGACCTGTATAATTCATTCGGCGCGATGCATGGAACGATCATGGTATTCCTGGGCATCGTGCCACTGGCGTTCGCCGCCTTCGGGAATTATGTCGTGCCCCTGATGATCGGAGCGCCGGACATGGTGTTCCCTCGCGTTAACATGGCCAGTTACCAGGCGTATTTCCTGGGCGGACTTGTGATGTTTATCAGCTTTTTCATTCCGGGCGGCGCGGCACAGGCGGGATGGACCTCTTATTCGCCGCTGGCGACGAGCATTCCCACGCACGGGCAATTATTTTGGATCCTCGGCATGATCCTGCTCATTTCATCCTCGCTGCTGGGCGCGGTGAATTTCATCGGGACGATCATTCAATTGCGAGCGCCGGGAATGACCTGGATGCGGCTGCCGTGGTTTGTCTGGACGCAATTCATTACGGCATTTCTGCTCCTGCTGGCGTTTCCGCCGCTGGAGGCGGCGGCAGTCATGCAATTGATGGATAATGTCGCGCACACGAGTTTCTTTTTGCCCACCGGGCTCGCGGTCGGCGGTCATCTTGCGAATGTCAGCGGCGGCGGCAGTCCCCTGCTCTGGCAACATTTGTTTTGGTTCCTCGGTCATCCCGAAGTGTATGTCCTGATCCTGCCCGCGATGGGCATCGTCTGCGAAATCATCGCCAACAACACGCGCAAACCCATTTGGGGTTACAAATCGCTGGTCTATGCCGTGCTGGCGATTGGCTTTCTCTCGATGATTGTTTGGGCTCACCATATGTATATGACCGGAATGGGCACGATCATTTCGACGTTCTTCCAGGCGACGACCATGATTATTTCGATTCCCTCCGTCATCATATTGACGTGCCTGTTCATTTCGCTTTGGGGCGGCTCGATCCGGATCAACACGCCGATGCTTTTTGCCCTGGCGTTTCTTCCGATGTTCGGCATTGGCGGCCTGACCGGCCTTCCACTTGGCTTCAACGTCAGTGACGTGCATCTCCACGACACCTACTATGTGATCGCGCACTTCCATTACGTTGTCGCGCCCGGAACGATTTTTGGATTGTTTGCAGGCGTTTATTATTGGTACCCGAAAATTACCGGACGGAAGATGAACGAGTTTTGGGGAGGCGTGCATTTTTGGTGTTCGCTTCTGTTCATGAACCTGGTGTTCATGCCAATGTTTTCCCAGGGCATGGCCGGCATGTTGCGGCGCATGGCGGATGGCGGCGCGAATTATTCGGCAGCCGTGAACAGCCATGCCGGCGCGGACGTGATTGGCGGCTTAAGCCCCTTTATCATGTCGCTGCATACGCCCATCCTTTGGGCGGCCGTTTGCCTGGGCATCGCTCAAATTCCTTTCATCATCAATTTCTTTTGGAGCATCAGCCACGGTGAAAAAGTGGGCACCAATCCATGGCAGTCCACAACTTTAGAGTGGCAGACCCCCACCCCGCCGCCGCACGGCAATTTCGATCACACACCGCACGTTTATCGCGGCCCATATGAATACAGCGTTCCGGGCCATGCCCTTGATTTCACGCCGCAAAATGAGCCGGAAATCTCGACGCTCGCGGCGCCTAAAATTCCAACCACCGCGCATTAAGCAGATCAATTTTCATGGAAATCCCATACACAATCGAAGCGAGGCCGGATACCGGTCTTTATAACGCCAAGGTCGGCATCTGGCTATTTTTGGCGTCGGAAGTGATGTTATTCGGCGGCTTATTTTCCGCCTATGTGCTCTTGCGCGTCGGCGCCGAGCCGGGAACATGGCCGCACGGCTGGCAAAACGTCGCCCTGGGAACAGTAAACACCATCGTGCTGGCTCTCTCAGCCATCACGACATTGATGGCATGGGTGGCCTGCAAAGTGCGTGATTTCGGAAAATTCAAATTTTTCCACGGCTGCACCCTGCTCCTGGCATTGACGTTTCTTTGCGTCAAATTCGTCGAATACAGCGAGCACTTGAACCATTACGAGGTCAAGCTCACCAATGGCCAGATTGCGGATGGCGACATGCTTTCCAACGATCCGACCCAGGACCATATCGTGATCAAAGGCCGTTACGACAAGAGCGAAATGGACCTGTACGATTTGCGCGCGCAAAAGGAGATTTCTGAATCTGAAATCACGATCCCGCGTTCCCGGATCGAATCAATGGACAACTACGGACCCTGGCACAATGATTACCTGGCCTTGTATTTTACGCTGACCGGCCTTCACGCGATGCACATTATCGGAGGCAGCATCGTCATCGGTTATCTTTGGGGCCCGGGCCGGAAACTGTGGAAAAAGGACCCTGAGCGTTTTACCAATCGCGTCGAAGTTTCCGGACTATTTTGGCATTTTGTCGACCTGGTTTGGATCTTCCTTTTCCCCGTCCTCTATTTAACCTGAAATTATGAGCGAACCCCATAGCACACCCGCCGCCGGCGCGCCCCAAATTCACGACCATCCGGTGGACTTCAACAGCTATCTGCGCCGTTGCGCCGCTGTTTTCGTCGCCGTGCTGGTCGCCGTTGGATTGATGATCTGGACGTCGTACCTGCCGCAGGAACACTTTGGCTGGTCCGCGAAAGTCGCGATGATTCTGGCGATTGCCAGTTGCAACGCATTTATTGTGGCCGGATTTCTGATGCACCTGATTTCGGAGCGAAAGATGGTCTATACCATCCTCGGTTTTACGGTTTCCTTTGTGATCGGGTTATTTGCCCTCACGTTGTATGCCATGAACGATTTTCCGAGGAATACCGTAATTCACTAAGGTTACGACATGTCGCTTAAAGCCTTTCATCTAATATTTGTGACATCGCTTACGACCCTGTCGCTGGGTTTCACGGCATGGGCTTTTTGTTCCGGCCGGTTCCTGTTTGGCGCGCTGGGGATTCTCGCCGCCGCGCTTGTGGTCATTTACGGCGTTTATTTTTTGAAGAAATTGAAAAAGATCAGCTACCTATGAACCTGTTTCGCAAAATTGCCCTGGCCGCGGCACTGGCCGGCGGTTCGCCCTCGCCGCTCTTCGCGTGCGCGGCGTGTTACGGGAAATCCAGCGATCCCCTTGCACACGGCATGAACTGGGGCATCTTTACGCTCCTCGGCATCGTCACCCTGATGCTGGCTTCGATCGCCACGTTTTTCGTTTTCCTGATTCGCCGTGAAGCGGCCGCCCAGGAAAGCAAATTGCCGGACGAAACTTTGTCGGGGGCCAAAATATGACCGCATTCAAAGCCTGGTGGGCAAAGCTATTGGGGATGCCACCCCTGGCATCCTCGAACGGACAGGATGTGGATGATCTGATTATCTACGTACACTGGCTGATGTTGTTATTGTTCATCGGCTGGATCATCTATTTCGGATACGTGGTCTGGCGTTTTCATCATCGGCGCAATCCGAAAGCCGATTATCATGGCGTTCGCAACCATGCCTCAAACTACATCGAAGGTATCGTGGCCCTGATTGAAGGGCTTCTTTTGGTGGTCGTGGCCGTCCCGCTGTGGGCCAAAGCGGTTGACAAGTTTCCGCCTGCCGACCAGTCGACGGTCGTGCAAGTTGTCGCGCAGCAATACGCCTGGAATTTTCGGTATCCCGGACCGGACGGCATCTTTGGGCGCCAGGATATGCGGTTTGTCACCAACACCAACGTCTTCGGCGTTGATCCGGCTGATCCAAATGGCAAGGATGACATCCAGACGTTGAATGACCTGCGCGTCCCGATCAACAAACCGGTCATCTTGTATGTGAGTTCAAAGGACGTAATTCACTCACTCAAAATCATCTCCATGCGCGTCTGCCAGGATGCGATTCCCGGGCTCCGCATTCCCGTTTGGTTTACGCCGACACAGGTCGGACGTTATCAAATTAATTGCGCGCAGCTTTGCGGGCCGGGGCATTCGTCCATGACCGGAGGATACCTCACGGTTCTTAGCCAGGCAGATTATGACAAGTGGATCCAATCCAAATCCGCCGCGCCGGCCGCTTCCAGTTTTGAATAGGTTCGGCCCGGCGGGCAGCCCGGACGGCCTCCTTCAGCATAGGGAATTCAGCGCGCGGGCGCGCGCAAGCCGGCTGCTGATTGCCGGCGACTAAGGTCTTATGGCCGACACTGACCAGGAATTGCCCCGTTCATTGTGGCTAGGGATTATTCTCCTGATTGGCTTTCTCTGTATCGTTTGCCTGCTTTCCCTCCTCGCCGCCCTGCAAAACCGGCGACATCCGCTGCCCTTTTATGGCCAGGTTGCCGACTTCACGCTCACCAACGAGGATGGCTCGGTAACGACGCTGGCCGACCTGACCAACCACGTCTGGGTCGCCGACATCATATTCACGCGTTGCGCGGGACCCTGCCCGCGCATGACCGGCCAAATGAAATCGGTCCAGGATAATTTGTCAAACGACAGCAACGCGCGCCTGGTCACATTGACGACGGACCCGGATTTTGATTCGCCAACCATACTAAAGCGATATGGCGAACGATTCGGGGCTGACTTCAAACGGTGGTTATTTTTGACCGGGACGAAAGCGCAAATCGCCGGCCTTGCCGGCAACAGCCTTAAGCTGGGCTCCACTCCCGTCGCGCCAGCGGACCAGAAAAATGCCGCAGACCTTTTCATCCACACGACGCTCTTTGTGCTCGTGGACAAGCACGCGCGCATGAGAGGGATATACCAGACCGGAGGCGACGATGTGGACTGGCCAAACAAAACACGCCCGGCCCTCCTCTCGGCCATCCGCAAATTGGAGCGGCAACCGTGAGCATTTATGACCTTCCCGCGGTCAACGCAACGCTCAACGGTCTCAGCGCGACGCTGCTGACCGCCGGCTTCATCTTTATCCGCCAAAAGAAGATCATTCCGCATCGCAATTGCATGATTTCCGCGTTTTGCGTTTCGGCGGTCTTTTTAGTGTGTTATGTGACCTATCATACGTACCTGGCCGTGGTATTACACCGGGGGCCGACCCGCTTTTTAAACCCATCCTGGTTTCGCCCGATTTACCTGACCATTCTTTTGACCCACACGATCCTGGCAATGGTCATCGTTCCAATGATTTTGATTACCTTAAGCCGCGCCCTTCGGGAACGGTTTGACAGGCATAAACGAATAGCGCGCTGGACGTGGCCGTTGTGGATGTATGTTTCCGTGACGGGCGTGATCGTTTATCTTTTGCTCTACCAAATTTTTCCGCAAAAATGATTCGCATGAGCGCCACGGCGAACGTCGTAATCCATTCCAGCCAGTTCCCCGATCAAATTCGCCGCGATTTGATAAGGTCCCTCCGAACACGCCGGATTGCGCACAAATTTCATTATGACAGCGTGAAACAAACGCAACAATGGCTC
>DASYZW010000735.1:0-7652 GCA_035945915.1 Verrucomicrobiia bacterium
TGCGCGACATGACGCATCCCGACGGCGGGTTTTACTCGGCTGAAGATGCCGACAGCGAAGGACATGAGGGAAAATTTTACTGCTGGACGCGCGATGAATTGTCGAAACTTCTTTCGCCGGAGGAATTCAACGTGGCGGCCAATTATTTCGGGATTACAACGGACGGCAATTTCGTGGATCACAGCCATCCGCAACCCTTGCGCGGTCAAAATGTGTTGAGCATCGTCAACCCGATAAACAATGACCGCGAAGAAGAGAAATTGCTGGATGCCGCCAGGCAAAAAATGCTGGCGGCGCGCGCAAAGCGTGTGCGACCGCATCAGGACGACAAAGTGCTCACGTCGTGGAATGGCTTGATGCTGGGCGCTTTTGCGCGCGCCGCGGCCGTGCTGAACGAGCCCCGTTACCGGCAGGCCGCCGAAAAAAACCTGCGATTTATCCGGGAAAAACTGTGGACCGCCGGCGACGAGAAAAACGGGCCGGCACTGTTTCACCGCTGGCGGGACGGGCAAAGCGATGAAGTTCAACTGCTCGAAGATTACGCGTTCGTGCTTTCCGGCGTGATCGAGCTTTATGAAACCACGATCGACGCAAAGGTTTTGGATTTCGCGATCGAAGTGGCAGCGGCGATGCTCGATAAGTTTTTTGACGCGAAGAACGGCGGTTTTTGGCAAAGCGCCACCGGCTCAAAGAACTTGATTCTTCGGTTGAAGGACGATTACGACGGCGCCGAACCCAGCGGCAATTCCGTTGCCGTGCTTTCATTGCTCAAGCTGGACGCCATCACCGGCCAACGCCGCTTTGCGGAGGCCGCGGAAAAGACTTTAGGACTGTTTAGCGAACGCCTGAAAAAAATGCCGCAGGCGGCGCCGTTTCTGTTGCAGGGGGTTGATTTCTCGTTGCAGGAACCGGCGCGCGTTGTGATTGCCGGGCAACCTGATTCAAATCGGTTTCAGGAATTGCTCAGGGCGGCGCACTCGGTTTATCAGCCGAATAAAGTTGTCCTCGGAACCGCCGGCGCGGTGGACGAATTCTCCAAAACGCTGCCTGCGAAAGGCGATGCGACAGTGTATGTTTGCCGCGGCAATACGTGCCAACCGCCGACGGACAAGGCTAGTGCGATCGTTGAAGCGATAAAAAATTGAAGCGGACGTTTTTTGGATAACGGTTCACTATCCAACGGTTCAACATTTCAACGAGCCGTTACCGTCTCAATGCTTCAGCCCGGCCACCAGCACGACGAGGTCGATGATAAACAGCAAAATGACCGTTACTTCCAAAATCATCATCCAGCGATTGGTCTGGTCTTGTTTGAGCAATTGGTAAAGTTCGGCGAGTGTTTTTAATTTTCCGTCGATATTTCTATGCCATTCGCCCAGGTGGAATCGGCTTGCCAGCTTTTCGTAAATGCGCGCCAGGTGCCAGTCACCAAAGAATTTGGTGATGTTGGACAGCTCATCGTTGAAGCGCGCCAGGTCAATGCGGATTTCCCGCAATTGACGCAAAGTATCTCCGCGTGAGCGCAAGGTGCGATCACTCAAATCGCGATAGGAGCGTTCGAGGGCATTATCCAGAATCCGGTCGTAGGCCTCCAATTCGGCCAATTGCAGATTCGCCAATTCCATGATGTAAAGCGTTTCGTCAAAATCCTCCGGTTCGTCCACCAGTAAAGCCGCGTCCCAATCGATTACCACCAAATCATTATCGTAGTAACTGAGGTAGCGGCCAGTGGATTCTTCGGACTCCTGTTTTGACAGGCGGCCGCCTTCGGGTTCCTGGGTGAGCAGCGCGGCGACGTCCCGTCGGTGGGATTGCAGCCAGTTTTCCGCGCTGACGGGCTGCCCGTCCCGGCCGGTCGGCGAAGCGGCGATGCAAAAGACGGTGTAGGCTTCTTCCTCGGGCAATTGTTCCTGGGGCCGGATAAAATGACTTTTAAGTTCTGTGATGACTTCCTGCGCCAGCCGGCGAGCTTCGTCGTGCAGCGAGCAATCGCCAAACTTTAAATCGTGGAACACGACCAGGTCCTCGATTTGACTCACCGAAAACGGCATGCGCATCGTGATGCTGATGGCGCCTACCGGGAGCAACTTGATCGCGCGTTCCACTCGAACTTTGCCAAAGGGCCCCTCACGGTCTGTTGGCGGCAGACGAACCATCTGCGGTTTATAGAAGAAAAACTGACGAGGATTACGTTTGCTGCCATCCACCGAAAACTGCTCCACCGGCTGGCCCAGCAGTTTGGGAATCGGCTGGCGGGCGGTATCATAAGCCACGTCAAACGCGTAAATGTAAACGACCTGTCCAGTGTAACGTTCCTCCGGACGGGTAGTCTGTTTGACCTGGGATACGGGCGCAATCATGCTTGAAAATACTCCATTTCCGGCCTGCGAGCAAAGAGTTGCCCCTGACCGGTTAAAATCGTGGAATATTTAAACGGCGCGGACAACTTAACGACAACTTAACGATATCGGCCAAATAAACGTTCCAAAAATAGAAAATGAATCGGAGCCTCTGCCTGATGACATTCTACTTGCTTTGATGCAGGGGAGGTTTACATTCGGCATTCGAACATCGCACATTAGAGGAACAATTAATGCCCAATTGTCTATGAACAAAATTCTTGTCACTGCAACAGCATTTATGGCGGGGTCATTGCTGGCGGCTTATGCCGACCCCAAAGATGACATTTCCAGCGCCGCCCAAAAGCTCTCCAGCGGAGCCAATTATACCTGGCATACCACAACGGTTGTCCCGGCCGAATCGAGATTCAGGCCGGGTCCCATTGACGGCAAAGTACAGGGCAGCATGATCGACGTAAAGATGTCGTTTGGCGATAACCACACGCAGTTTATCATGGACGGAACAAATACGGCCATCACGGACCCCGATGACGGCTCTTGGGAAAAACTCTCCGACGTGGATACCGGGGGCCCGGGGCGTTTCATGGTCATGATGGTTCAGAATTTCAAGGCTCCGGCGGCGCAGGTGCCGGACTTGTTGAGTGGCACGGGAGACCTTCAGCAAAGCGGCAACTCTTATTCCGGTGCTTTGACCGAAGATGGCGCGAAGAAACTTCTAACGTTTGGCCGGGGCCGTCGCAACGGCAATGGCAACGTCGCTGTGACCAATTCTTCCGGAACGGTCACGTTTTGGGTTGATGGCGGTCAATTGGCAAAAATGGAATATCATGTGAAAGGCACCGTGACGTTCGGTGGCAACGAACGGCCCGTGGACCGCGATACAACCGTCGAATTCTCAGACGTCGGGTCGACAAAAATCGATGTTCCGGCGGATGCGAAAAAATTGTTGCCGTAGCGACGCGGCCGGGATCAGTTTTTCGCCCCTTCACGCGACCAGTGAATCGCGTGGAGCATGACTTCCGTGGAGCTTTTGAGCTGGAGCTTTTCCTTAATGCGGTTTCGGAACGAGTTCACGGTGGGAATCGTTACGTTCATTTCCTCGGCAATTTCCCGCACTCCTTTTCCCATGCCGAGCATTTGGAAGACTTCCAATTCGCGGTCGCTCAGCCGTTCCAAAGGCGACGGCGGCACTTCCTCGGAGCCTCGCATGAACTTAGTGATCACGGAACTGGCCATCTTTTCACTGAGGTGCATGTCACCGCCCAGCACCTTGCGAATCGCGGTTTTGACGGTCTTGGCAGGTTCCTGCTTCATCACATAGCCCATGGCGCCAGCCCGAAGGGCGCGTTCGGCATAGAGGGATTCGTCATGCATGGAAACGACCAGCACCGGGTAATCTTCACTCTCATTTTTAATCGCCTTGATGAGATCAATGCCGCTGGTACCGCCTAAGGTGATATCCACTACGATCAGGTCGGGCTTTAATTTGCGGATATCCTGGAGGGCGCTGTCAGCTTCAGCGGCGTCGCCGCAAACCGCCAGGTCGGGCTCGCGATCGATGAGTTGCCGCAGTCCGTCCCGAAACATGGCGTGGTCATCCACGAGGAAAATCCGGCTTTTGTCTGGCCTGCTCACGATGACAATATAACAGTTTGCTGGCTCTTTTGCGCCGGCTCATGAGCCGGGGCATAGAAAACGCACACAATACGCGTGCCATTACCAGGCGCGCTTTTCAAGTCCAAAGTAGCGCCAATAGTTCGCGCCCGATATTGCATGATCCGTACACCCATCCCTTGAGAGTTGCCGTTGCGCGGATCAAATCCGCCGCCGTTGTCCTGGATGCTCAATTCAAAGCGGCCGCCCGTGTGCTTTACCGCCAGCGTCACATGGGTCGCTTTGCCATGCTTTACGGCATTTAAAACGGCTTCCTGGGCAATGTAATACAAATGCGCCGCGACGCCGTTTTCAAGAATGGGCGGAGAGCCGCTTCCGGCAAATTCGCATTTGATCTTGAACAAATTCGTCGCGTTTGCGGCAAGGTCCTCCAGAGCGAGCACCAATCCGCTTTCTTCCAAATGAACCGGAAACAGGCCGCGCGCGACACTGCGCGTCTGCGTGATGGCCTCGTTTACCAGGCCGCCAATCCGTTCGGCTTCGGATGCTTCAGCGACATCTTTTTCCTGCAGTTGATCAGCCAGGATGTCCACGCGATAAGCGATGCCGGCCAATTGCTGGCAAACGCCGTCGTGAAGGTCGTGGCCGATGCGTTGTTGTTCGCGATTGCTGATTTCCAAGATCTCCCGTTCGAGGCGTTTGCGTTCGGTGATGTCACGGGCGATGCCCTCCACCTCCACGACCTTTCCCTGCTTCTCCACAATTCGGGCGCTGATTTCCAGTTTTATGCGCTGCCCGGTTCCATCGTTGAAATCCCATTCGGCTGGCGGGGCGGGCAGGTCCGCGCGCTGGACAATTTGTTCAAACCATCGTTCCGCGGCATCGCGTTGTTCATCGGCAATAAATTTAAATAGTTTAGCCCCGGCGATTGCGTCGCGATTGCGTCGCAACAGCTCCTCGCCGGCGCGGTTGAGGGAAGTGACACGGCCCGCGAGGTCACACGTGAAGACCATATCATTGGCGTTTTCAAAAAGGTTTTCATAACGCTCTTTTAGCGCGGCTTCGGCCAGCAGTGTATCGCGAATGATTTGGGTCTGTTCGTGGACCCGGCGACGAAGAATCACGACCCAGGCGAAGGCGGCCAGGACAACGACACCCAACAAACCGAGCGCCCAGAGGAGTTTTTGCAGGTCCCACCAGGGCGGCCATTGAAGCACAAATACGTCCCCGGCCGAGCGCATCAGGATGCGAAACGATTTCGCGCGCCACGATTGGCCGGCTTGCCAGGCATTCCCTGTTTCAATCAGGCACACTCCGGTCACGGCCACTTTGGTTCCATTTTCAAGATAGGCGAAGTCGGTGCCGGCGCTCTTTCTTTCGAGGTAAGCGTGGAAGATGAAACCGCTGGACGTTTGCAATACCAGGAATTGCTCGCGGCTGTGTCGCGCGCGATCGAGAATGGTTGCTTCAATCCGGACAAGACGGCAGTCATAAGTGCCTTTCAGGGCTTCGTCTGTGCCAATGGAAACCGGCTCGGGTTTGGGACTGGAGCCGGTTTTACGGAAAATGGCGTCCTGCAACATTGGCGTGTATTCTCCCTTGGCCGGGAAACCGAGCACTTCCACAACATCGCCCGGAAGCAATGGTCCAGCCTGACGGGTTTCGACGTACAGGCCTTCCGTTTGATCTTCGATATAGAGGACATCGTCGTCCTGCCGGTAGATAACGGTGCCGCTAACTTTGACGCGGTGGCCATACGGGCCCTGGGGTGTGAATTGCAGCAATCGTTCGATCGGCAACGTAGGCGCGGAAAAAGGATTGTCCGGCGCGGCGGCCTGGATGACCAAATCCGATGAGCGCGGCACGAGCAATCGAATGTCGAACAATTGGCGCTGGTGGTTGAATTCAGTTACGCAAACACCGCGCACGGTAACGGTGCTGTCCACTAACGCGCCGCGGCCTACGGGCAATTGCTTCGCGTAAGCGGTGATGCGTCCGCCGCCGGCGGCGATATCCACCAAATAATATCCGCTGGCCGCATCGAATTGGGCCGCCCGGACGGTGCCCTGGATCTCAACAAATTGGCTGTCGTCCTGGCCGCTGGCGATTTGTTCGAACGAAACGGCATGCGCCTGCGGAAATATCCCTGTTCCCAAAATTTCGATGTTCCTGGCCATAACCACCGGCGCGAATTCGCCGGGATCGGCTTCGCCCTCGATTTCGATGGATTGGCCGGATGCCAGCGGAGGATTGCCCGCGGAAGGGTCCAGGCGAAAGTAAATGCCGGCCGACGGGTCCTGGACAAAATAATAGTAATTATTGGCATCGCAAAATGAGACGACGCCGCGCAATCGTACGGGATAATGAAGGGCCGCCTGGGCTGGGGTCAATTGCCGGACCTGTTCCGCCGTCGTGAGTTCGTTGGTAACCCCGTTTTGCCCCCGCGCTGCTGAACTTAAGAGAACCAGCAAGCCGATTGTGCGGGCGGCACGGAACATACTATTCAATCAGTCTTGCTATAAACGCGGACGTAGTCCACCAGCATTTCGCCGGGAAAAGCGGTGCTGGAATCCGGATTCCCGTCATAGACTCCGCCGATGGCGAGGTTCATGATGATATAGAATGGTTGATCAAACGGGGCGGGATAGGGCGCGTTTGCCGTGGACCAATTCGTCTGTGTTTCGTAGAGATGGTTGTCCACAAGCCAGCTGATTGAATTGGTCGTCCATTCAAGGGTATATGTATGGAACTGATCCGCTCCGTTTCCCGCTGCGAAGGTGTACAGGTCCGTGGCTTGAAGATGCGAGCCATCGCTGCTGGAATAATGAATGGTGCCCTGGACCACGGCCGGGTAGTCGCCTTTATTTTCGACGATGTCAATTTCCCCGCAGGACGGCCAGCCGCCGTAAACGGAATCTTGCGGCATCAGCCATAACGCGGGCCAATACCCTTTGCCATGAGGAAATTTGGCGCGGAATTCGAATCGCCCGTATTTTTGAGAAAAAAGACCTTCGCTCTTCATCCGGGCTGAAGTATAAGCGCAGCCATTGGTGGATTCCCGCCTCGCAATGATATGGAGCAGGCCATCGCGGACGCAGGCGTTTTCCGGGCGGCCCGTGTAGAACTCAAGTTCGCTGTTTCCCCACCCACCGTGATTTCCGGTTTCAAACGTCCAGTGGTTGGTGTCAATCGTGGTGCCGTTGAACTCGTCGTCCCACGTCAGGTTCCATCCGGCGACGGCAGAATCCGGCGCCAATTCAATCGTTAGAATGCCGGTTAGGACGACGAAAAACCAAAACGCTTCTGAGACTTTCTTCATCGAACCCAATGTTAAAATGCTTCGCCTGTTATTGCCAACCTTCTTTCACGGTGATACCAGCCGATAATAGACATCGCCGGCGCCGGAGGCGGGTCCCGCGACGAAAGGATTTGTGGACCCGGCCAGGTCACTCCAATTGGCGCCTAATGAATTTGTCTGAGACTGCAAATGGCCGACGATATTCGTGGGCCACGACAAAACAATTTTGCCTTTCGAACGGGCCGTTGACAGTTGGAGCGGGCCGGTCAAATTATAGACGCGGACATAATCTACCAGCATTTGTCCCGGCAGACTGGCGTTGATTGCGGTCGTTGAAGGATTTCCGAGATAATTGCCGCCGACGGCCACGTTCATCAAAA
>DASYZW010000736.1:0-3504 GCA_035945915.1 Verrucomicrobiia bacterium
ATTCAACCGTCCGACCGCAGGGGGCGCGAGCTAAGGCTCGCAGCTCGCCCCCTGCTCGCTTTACCTTGCCATTGGAGCAAGGGACATTACAACAACAACAAAACAAAAAACCACTTACACAGATTTCTTTACAAAACCGGCGCTGCCACAGCGGTAAAATTGAGGACTTTAGTTTCAAAAGTGTCAAAAAGTGTCAAAAAGTGTCGACTGTTCCTGTTGAACATGCCCTGACGGCATGAGAAAATTCTATCGTGAATCCAATGTTTGTGCTTCATCTGCCAAAACCAGGGAAATCATTCTCATCCTCATCGTCATCCTCAAAACAACCCACACAGGCCGGGAACCCTTAATTATTTTGCCGGCCCTTTTTTCAAGCTCTCACGTTTCCGTCGTCCCAGGCTCTCACGTTCTCGCCTTCACATCCGTGTCCGTCCTGTTCGCCATCCTCAATCTTCCATCCTCCATCCTCGCGCCCCTTTTGCTCGCCGTCTCACGGTCTCAAACCTCACGCCTTGGCGCGCCAAAGCTTCTGAGCGGCGGCGGGTCTCATGCTCTCGCCCCGTTTACTCCCCCTCTAAACAAACCATTTACCGCCCCGTTTTTGCCCGAAAAATATTAGCCCGTTCGTTTACCTGAAATTGTCAAATTCCCGGGCAAACCAACGCTCGTTTAGAGACCGATTAACTTCGTTTAGCGTTTCATGTACCCCCATTTATTCCAAAAATCCCCGCACACCCCTTTTGGCTAAACGAAGCCGTTTTTGGGCCGGAGGAAATCCTTCGGACTCCGCCTCCATCGCGCGAAACCCAAATCTGCATGCATAGTTGCCCGATGCACAATTGTTTGCGATATTGAAACAACTGCAACAAACTGCACGACCATGGCACAAGCAATAATGGATCCGGAAAAGGTGCGGCGGTTCGCCGAGGAACTGCAGCGCTTCAACACCGACCTCGAAAACCGCCTCGTGTTGTTGATGGCGCGATTCACCGCCCTGGGCGATACCTGGCAGGACCAGGAACACGAAAAATTTTCCGAGGAATTCAAACAGGCGATGAAAGCCCTGAAAAAATTCGTCGAGGCTTCCAAGGCGCATTCGCCGTACCTGCTGCGAAAAGCGCAACGCATCGAGGAATATCTCAACCAGCGATAACGCCCATGGCCGAGTCAGCCAACATTACTTCCGTTGACGCGATCGCCGCGTTTCGTGCCGCGCTGATCGTCTTTCTGGGCAAAGTCCGCCCGTTGCTGGAGGAGACCTCCGGCGAGCTCATCCGGGCCCGGCAATGGGTCGAGGAAGACCAGCGCCGGTACTGGGACAATCAATTCAAGTTGCGCTGGCGCAAGCTCGAGGAAGCCCGGGCGGAATTGTTCACTGCGACCTTGTCCAAGTTGCAGGACGCCAGTTCCCTGCACCACATGGCCGTCCAACGCGCGGACCGGTCGGTCCGCGAATGCGAGGCCAAGCGCACCATGTTGAGAAAATGGACCCGCGATCTGGGAGATAAAGCGGACCCGCTCCTCAAGCAGGCTTCGCAGTTTGAAACTTTCCTGGCCACCGAGATGCCCCGCGCCATCGCCTACCTGGACCGCGTCATTGGAGCCATCGAAGCCTATGCCGACATTGCCGCGGGAAAAGAGGAAGGATCACCATGAGTCTGAGCGCCAGCAAAGGCCGCCTCACCGGCGCCACCCGTGAACTGTCCCTGCAATGGGAACAGACCAAAAATTACTGGCGCGACCAGAAAAGCGCGGAGTTCGAGAAAAAGTACCTGGATGAATTGTTTATTTTCACCAATAAAACGGTGGTCATCCTCGAAAAGCTCGATGAATTGCTGAAAAAGGTCAGGACCGATTGTGAATAATCTTCCCGCCGTCAACGATACCCTCGCGCTCCTGGACAAACTAAAGGCGACGGTCCGCGATTTCGCCGCGCGCGAGGACAAGCTGCAAACGGATTT
This sequence comes from Verrucomicrobiia bacterium, assembly GCA_035945915.1. Taxonomy (GTDB): domain Bacteria; phylum Verrucomicrobiota; class Verrucomicrobiia; order Limisphaerales; family UBA11358; genus UBA11358. Next base: position 1,962 of record DASYZW010000736.1, read on the forward strand.
TCAAAACCGCTCCACCACGGCTCTCAAGCATTACGAAACGGAAAACGAAAGGCTGGAGACGGAATGGGAAGCTCGCTTCACCGCCGCCGAAGCGGATTTGGAATCCCATAAAGCGCGGGCCCGCTCGCTGACGAACGCCCGCAAAGACCGGATCGAACGCGCCTATAAAAACTCACGGGACAAAGCCGTCAAGGGCGTCGAGAGCAAGGATGCCCACTGGCGCGAACAGGTCCAAACCGGCCTGGCCGAAGCCGAACTGCAGCGCAACACCGACCTCGCGGCCGCGGCCGCGGCGAACCAGGCCTTCCAGCAAAAGTTTGCGGAGGTCATCGTGACATTCGCCCGGCTTGAAAAAAGGGCGCGGCGCGCGTTTCATGTGAGTGGAAAATTTCGAAGTCTGCTTCGTCAGCCGCCGGAATTCTCCGCGCCGTTTGACGGCGAACCCTTTTTCAGCCGGCTATCGCAAATCCAGTCCCAAATCGAAAATGACCTTCAGGAATTCAACCGTGTCCTGCTTCCGCGCCTGCTTCGGTTTGTTCCCATCTGGCCGCTGGCGATCGTCCTGTCGGCAATCGCAATCGCCCGGCCGGTCCTGTCCCATTTTGGTTCTCATGCGGTCGCGGCTCCCGTCGCCTTCGCAGCCCTGGCGGCATTGATTGTCCTGGTCATTTTATCCTTTCTTGCGGCGCGCGCCGCGACTGCGGCAGCGGCCGCCGTAGCCGGCCATTTTCTAAAAGCGCGCGAAATGCTGGACAGCGGCATGGAAAAAATTGAGCTCTATTACCAGCAGGAACAGGGACGCATCCAACAGGAATTTCAAACGAATGAACTGGCATTGAACCAGCGTTGGAAAGAAGGCGCCCGCAACCTGGCCAGGCTCAGCACGTCGCTCCCGATGCAGGTCGATGACAAGGCCCTTCGAATCCATCAGAAAAACCTGAAACGCGGTTCGCTCAAACTTGAGCGCATCGAGGCGGCGCATCACGAAGCAATGGAAAAAGCGCAGGCGGAGAACGACGATTTGACCCGGAGCCTTCTCAACAATTACGAGCGGATGAAGGAACAAATGGAGCAGGAGCACGCCGCTGCCTGGGTCCAGCTCGAGACGGATTGGAAACGCGCCATTGAGCCGCTGTGCAACGACCTCCAGGCATCAGCCGCTGCCGCCGATGCCGTGTTCCCGCCCTGGATGCTTCCGAATTGGGAACGCTGGACCCCGCCCCGAGATTTTCAAAACGTGGCCACGTTCGCCCGGCTGGAAGTCAACATCCCCAAACTTGCCGAAGCGTTGCCGAAAGACAAACGCCTTGCGCTCCCCTGCCCGCCCACGCTCACCGTCCCGTTGTCGTTGGTCTGCCCGTCGCAGGGTTCCATTTTGTTTGAAACCGGAAAGACCGGGAACGAGGACGCGGTCGCGGCGATCAATAACATCATTTTCCGCATTTTTGCGACGACGCCGCCCGGCAAGCTGATGTTCACAATTTTTGACCCGGTCGGCCTCGGCGAAAACTTCGCGTCGCTCATGCACCTGGCCGACTACGAG
>DASYZW010000737.1:0-1504 GCA_035945915.1 Verrucomicrobiia bacterium
CCTGCCGCACTTGCTCGCCAATCGACTGCGCGATGTCATGCCCGTGGACGAGCAACACTATACCGATAACAAGGCAGATGAGCCCGATTGTTCGTTGTAAGTATTGTTGCATTAATTAACGCCTGATGCGTCAAGTTGACAAATCTTTGCTCATTTTGCAAGACCCAGACAGGAACGTGGTAGGGATCCCGATGCACCGGGACGCTGTCCGCGCCGCGTGATGGCAAGTGGCGCTGCCACCGGCGCAACGAGTGTAGTCGGGCGTCCTACCGCTACGTTCCGCGCGCTATACGCGCGGTGACGGCGCAGCGCGCCATCCCTACCACCGACAATGCCGTTTCCCTGGTGGTCGTGGTAGAAACCGCCTCGTTTTTTCTTTGTAAGAAAATGCCCGCCCAAGTCACTATTTAGACAGATGGATTCAGCATCGAATAGCGGCGGCACGGATCGGGAAGCCATTTTCCGGCAATGGCTTGACCGGCACGTCGGCCTGATTCTCAAGATCGTCCGCGGCTACGCCCTCTCGCCGCAGGACCAGGACGACCTGTTCCAGGACGTCCTGGTGCAGCTTTGGTCGTCGATTCCTTCGTTCCGGGGAGATTCAAAAGAGACGACCTGGATTTATCGCGTCGCATTCAATACAGCCCTGGCCTGGCAGCGAACCGAACGCCGCCGCCGCCAAAAGCACGAAACCTTCATTCAATTCGATACTTCATCCCACGAACACGCCAGCCATGTGGATTCCCTCGTGGAACGCGAAATCATCAATCAGCTTTACGCCGCCATCCGCACTCTGCCGCGCGTGGATGCTTCGCTGGCGCTGATGCACCTGGACGGCATCAGTTACCAGGAAATGGCCGAAGTCCTGGGAATCTCGGAAAATTACATCGGCGTAAAACTCAACCGCATCCGCAAACAGCTTGCGGAACAAATAAAAGGAGCCACCCACCCATGAACTTTGAAGACCTGCAAAAGACATGGCAATCCTCAAAGTCCGCCGCGACGATCACGATCAGCACGGATGCGCTGCTGAAAGAAGTCCGGCGCAATCAACGGCAGTTTTGGGCGACCATTTTCTGGCGGGACGTTCGGGAAGTTGTCGTCATTTTCTTACTGGCATTGTTTTTCACGTTCTTTGGCCTGTACGCTGGAAATTGGACGAACCTTTTGATTGGCCTGGGTTGCTTTTTTGTCTGCTCCTTCTTTATTGTGGACCGCCTGGTTCAGCGAAAAAGACGGCCCACTGCCAACGACCCGCTCAAGGCATGCATTGAGAGTTCTTTGCATCAGGTCAATCATCAGATTTGGCTGCTGAAAAATATCTTTTGGTGGTACCTGCTGCCGGTTGTCCTGCCCCTGGGCATCTTTGCCTTTCTTGACTTGTGGCACAAACGGCATCACGGCGCTTCGGCGATCGCAGGAGCGGTTGTTTATATCGTGATCTGCATTCTAACCTATTGGGGCGTCTATTGGTTCAATCAATACGGTGTCCGCAAAAGCCTCA
>DASYZW010000738.1:0-3420 GCA_035945915.1 Verrucomicrobiia bacterium
GCGACGTTTTGACCTGCTTTCCCCAATAGCCGTCCTCGCCCGCAAATGTGTCCAGGTTCTTCGCTCGTTTCAGCAACGTTGCGTGCCCGTCCTTGTCGTCTTCCTCCGGAAAAAACGCCTGGAAAGCTCCGGCATCCCGGAACATCCGCAATGCTTCCCGGTTCGCCCGCGACGCCGATGGCAACATCAGCAGCAACACGCACAAGTTTTCGTCCACGTCCGGTGGCGTGAACGCGTCGGTCTTTTCCAAAATCAACGTTCTCCCGGCCGACACGATGTCCAAATGCTGACGATAGGGATCGTCACGATCTTTGAGGCGTTGCAACGTCTGCCGGTAGATTTGCTGCGTCGGGACAATCCATACCACGAGGCCGGCCTGGCGTTTGAGGTACAGAGTGTGAACCAGGTCCACGGTCTTTACGGCGAGCAAGGTCTTGCCCCCGCCGGTTGGAACTTTCAGGCAGAATACCGGTAATGGGCGTCCCAGGCCGTCTTTTTTCGGCAGATACGCGCGGCCCACCCCGGCTTTATCCCATGCTTTGACGTCGAACGGAATTTCGAACTCAGGATTCTTCGCGGCCTTGTCGCGCCACAACGCCAACTGCTCAAGGTAGCCTTTAACTTCCTTGAGCGCGCGCTCCTGATATTCCTTCAGATTCATGCCTTGTTCGGTTTGATGGCTTTGTAAATCTCAAACGGCAACTGGCAGAAATCGATCCGATGTTCCTCCAGATGAATCGCGTCCAGGTATTTTGTCGGCGCAAACACCAACCGTCGCTTGCCGCTGCCCTTGGGCAAGGCCCGCGCCATGTCCAAAGTGAGGGCCGTATTTTTCAGATATTCCAAATCCGGCTGGTAAAACAGGTATACGTCATAGCGCGCGCTGGTTCCGATGAACCCGGATTTATTGTCAATGGCCCGCGCGTCAAATTCCTCGCCCGTTGCGGTGTAAAAAACGTAGGCAGCCAGATCTTCAAACTTCGGCAGTTTGCTGCCCTTGAGCAACGACTCCATGTGCATCGGATTGCCGACCTCAACAAATGTGAACGTGCCGCCAAGGCCCTCTTTAACTAATTCGTCCTTTGCTTTCGGAACACCCTTGATTACGCGACGCAATCGTTCGCAGGTCAAGTTCTCGACATATTCGGTTTCTTTTTCGATCAAAACAAATCTACGCTCGCCCTGGTCGGACTTGTTGAGCGCCAAAACTGACTGCCCTGTCGTGCCAGATCCACCAAATGCGTCCAGAATGACTGCTCTTGGGTCTGCGTTCGTTGCGTAGCTAATCAAACGGCCCAAAACTTCAGGGTCTTTTGGGTTGTTGAACTTTACCTTGCCCATTATTTGGCGGAAGGCTTTTACCGTAACTTGAGATTGCTTATAAATCACGCTTCCCATCACTTGCAGGCCCAAGTCCTCGGTTTCGACATTTTCGTCGCTCAATTCCATCAGGGCGTCCTCATCGTCCAATTCTTCAGGAACTGGTCGAAGATGCGATTTACAAAATGGCGGCTGTGTGTGGTCCTCACGAAATTCCACCAAGCCCAATTCGATCATTTGCGCCATTTTTTCCGGTGTGGAGTAGCGCCAGCCTGTGTCCGGAATCTTGCAAGGCTTCTTTGTCTTCGGGTGAATGACCGGATAAAAACTATTGCCTCCTTCGCCCGGCCAGGATATGTCGCGGTCACGCCAGGGACCAAATTTATCCACGTTTTTAAATCGGCTTAGCGCCTTCGATGGATGCGTTTCCGGCAGCTCTTTAAACCACTTCCGCAAGTCGACCTGCACCGCTGCATGATCGTCCTGGTGCTTCCTACGTAGCGCCAAGTATTGGTCCCAAAGCTCTTTCGCGCCCGGGCGAGTTTCTCGCCACACCGTTTTCAACTCGCGTAACCGGGCCATCGAACGAGCGTAAACGAGCATGTATTCGTGGCCGGTGGAAAAGAGTTTAGCGTCATTCTTGCGGCCCTTTTCCCAAACAAGTTGAGCCACGAAATTCTCCTCTCCGAAGATTTCATCCAATGCGCACCGCAGGTGTTGCACTTCGTTGTCGTCTATTGATATGAGCAGCACACCGTCCTCAGTGAGAAAGTCGCGAAGTAGCCGCAGGCGCGGCCAAATCATACACAGCCATTTGTCATGCCGGGTCAGGTCTTCACGGCTCACAACTTTTCCAAACCATTCCTGGTGCATCGGTGAATTGACGTTGTCATCGTAGCGCCATCCTTCGCTCTTTTCGTTGCCCGTATTGTATGGGGGGTCTGTGTAGATGCACTTCACCTTCCCGTGGTAATACGGCAACAGCGCCTTGAGCGCCTTCAGGTTGTCTCCATGCACCACCAAATTGTCATGCAGGCTGGGTTTCTTTGTTAAACTTTTCGCCTTAACCGGCTTAAGTTCATGGAACGGCACCTGCAAATGGAAATTTTGCACCAGCGCTTTGCCTTTGAAATTGAGTGTTGGCATGAGTCGTATCAGTTCCGGTTCAATGCCGGACTCTTTCGCCCTTGCCCCCCGCGCCGTAGATGCCCGCTTCCTCGGCGAGGATGCCAATGGCCTCCTTCGCGGCGGGATTTTCCGCGTATTCATGGTAGAACTTTTGCGCGATGCGCCGCGCCTGAATTTCTGTTTCATCGAGTTTGAAAAACCTGGAGAGCCGGGCCGCTTGCTCCGGGGTTGGCAGACGATCTCCCAATTCAATTTTCTGCAAATGAGCCAAATCCATCCTCGCTTTGTCGGCTACTGCTCGCAGCGTGAGCCCCTGCTTTTCGCGTAGCTCACGGAACAACTCGCCCAGTATCACAGGCTTGGGCGCGGGTCCGCTGTAACGGCTTTTAGACATCGTTTGTCTAAAAATAGCGGTTCGCCTCTCCATGGGCAAGAACAAATTGCTCACACCCTATTCCCTGCGATTGAATGGACGCCTAAGGGCTGAAGTCTTGAGCCCACTCCCCGAACTGCGACATTTTCTCCCGTCAAAAAGACCTACCTCAATCCCTTCATTCCTCGTTGTTCTAATTCGCGTCAATCCGCGTCATTCGCGGATAAAAAAATCTTCCAGGGTTGGACAGCATTGTCCGACCGCTCCCCATGCGAAAATCGGGGCGCATGAAAAACCAAAATGAACATCTGTGCCCATCTGTGGCTAAAAAATCTTTGCGTCGTTTGCGATCTATGCGGTTAAACTCCCCGGTTTCTTCCCGGTATTCCACGGCTGAAAAGCAGCCTTCTCGTTTACACCCCCCTCCAAATCTCAAAAATCTCAAATCCCCAATAGACACGGCCACTTTCGCGCTTTCGCCATCCGTTTTCACGCCCGTTTACACGTTTACTTTACTACACAAATCAATTGTGCGGAAGGGCGGCGAAACCGAATTTATTTAGACAGAATTCACCGAATTATCAGAATGCGAAATCCAA
>DASYZW010000739.1:0-3995 GCA_035945915.1 Verrucomicrobiia bacterium
TCATCCTTGCCCGTGACGGCGGCAATGCCACCCTGCGCATAATTGGTGTTGGATTCCGCCCGATCTTTCTTGGTCACGATGGCCACGCGTCCGCGCGGCGCGACCTTAAGCGCAAATGAAAGGCCGGCGATGCCGCTGCCCAGCACGAGAAAATCGAATTGCTTCATCGGTTGGAAAAACTATCCGAAGCCGGCCATTCATTCACCTCCAAAGTGAGCCGGCCTGGGTTCCGGGAATGCCTAACTTTCTTTTTCAGGCACGATTCCCCGTTCCAACTCCACCAGCTTTCCGTCGAGCGTTTCCCGCGCCAGACGGTAGCCCGCATGGTCGGCATTGTTTGCAATGTGACGGAAATTGTCTTCGATCCGTACCCGTGCCATTCGGCAAAAATAATCGGCCAAACCCACGACCTCGGACCCGCCTGCCCCGTGGGCCAATTGATCAGCCCGCAAACACGCCGCGGTCATTGCAAACAGTTCTGCTCCAATGTTCACAAATCGAAATAACAACAACTGCTCGCGTTCCAATTTCGGCCCATGGCGTACCATCGAATGAAAAATTCCACGCGCCAGCCTCCGGGCCAATCCAGCCGCCCTATGCAAATGGCTTTTCAAGACCGGGTTGCGAACTCCTCCAGGGTTTGCCGGCAACCATCGCCCCGGGTACCAGCCGGCATAAAACCAACCCGCTTTCGTCGCCGCGCGCAATCGCTGTGGCATCGGCAGCTTCGAGTTCAGAACGGCGCCGGCGACTTTCAAGTGGGGATCCAGCATCTCGCGCGCGATGAACAATCGCATGATTTCACTCGAGCCTTCAAAGATGGTATTGATGCGGCTGTCGCGCAAAAATCGCTCGATTGGAGTTGGCTTTTCGCCCCGGCTTTTCAATGAATCGGCCGTTTCATAACCGCGTCCACCGCGGATTTGCATGGTTTCATTCACAATGTCCCAGGCCGCCTCGGTTGCCCACATTTTGCACAAGGCCGCCTCGAGCCGCACATCCGCGTGTTTATCCTTGTCCACCCGGCTTGCCGCCAGCAGAACCATCGCCTCCATCGCAAACGTATTCGCGGCAATGCGCGCGATTTTATCCGCGATGGCCGGGTGCCTGCCAATGGGCGCGCCCCATTGGACCCGTTCATTCGCCCATTTACGTGAAATTTCCAGGCATCGCTTGGAAAGGCCCGCGCAAGCGGCCGGCAGGGTCAGCCTTCCGGTGTCTAGCGTCGTCAACGCCACGCGAAGTCCTTTTCCTTCGGCCAATAAAATATTTTCGCGCGGCACACGAACGTTGGTGAATCGGATCACGCCGTTATACAGCGCCTTAAGCCCCATAAATCGGCATCGGCAAATGACCTCCACGCCTGGCCAATTTGTTTCAACGATAAAAGCTGTGATTTGATCTTTTGATTTGCCGTTGACGATTTTAGCGGGTGTCTTTGCCATGACAACCAGCACGCCGGCCTTCGTTCCGTTGGTGCACCAGAGTTTTTCGCCATTGAGAATGAATGCGCTGCCGTCGGGCGCAGGTTCGGCGCGAGTCGTCATCGCCGCTGGATCCGAGCCGACGCCTGTTTCCGTCAAGGCAAACGCTGAGATCTCACCGCCGGCGACTCGCGGCAGGTATTTTTTCTTTTGCTCTTCGCTGCCAAACAAGATCAACGGCTGTGGCACGCCAATCGACTGGTGTGCTGATATCAGGGCGGTCGTGTTGCCGCACCAACTGCCCAACAACATCGCCGCGCGGCAGTAATTCGTTTGCGATAACCCCAGGCCGCCATATTCCGAAGGAACTTTGATTCCGAATGCGCCGAGCCTGGCCAGCTCATCAATAACCGCCTGGGGAATTTCACCGGTCCGATCAATTTCATCGGCATTAACTTTTTCCCTCAGTAACGTCTCAAGCTTTTTCAAAAACGCCTCACCGCGCGCATGGTCATCGGCATCCTGGGACGGAAATGGAGAGATACTCTCCAAATTGAAGTCACCCATGAACACGCCGGCGGCAAAGGTCTTTTCGCGCGGCGCGGTCCGGGCCGCTTCCGTCAACTCGATGGCCGCCCTTTGGCCGGCCGGCATTTTTGACGTGTCAATTGTCTCCGGTTCTTCAATTGCCATAAAATTTTTTGCCGGCGGCTGCCATTTGTCTCAGCAAATTGCACGGCCTAAAATGGTCCGCGCCGCGACCCGCCAGCGCGTCCATCGCGCCCACAATGCGCTCGGCGCCCAATGAGTCGGCATAGCGAAGTGGACCGCCGCGGAACGGCGCGAATCCCGTTCCGCTGATCATCGCAAAATCCACGTCTTCCGGCGCGGCCACGATGCGCTCTTCCAGGCAACGGGCCGACTCGTCAACCATTAACAGCGCCATTCGTTCCTGCAATTCCTCGCGTAAAAAGTCCACTCTTGACCGGGCTTGGGCAAATCGCATTGTTGCCGGGTTCGGATGTGTCCCGCTCTTCGCATGCAGATAGAAGCCGGCGCCGCTTTTTCGTCCAAGCATCTTTGCGTCCGACATCCTTCCAAGAACGGCCGGAATATTCATGCGCGAGCTAAAATGCGCCGCGACGGTTTTGGCAACGTGCAACGAAACGTCCACGCCAACTTCGTCGATCAAACGCAACGGCCCCATCGGCATTCCAAAATCAAGCATCGCATGATCGATCTCGTCAATCGATCCGCCGCTCTCAAAAAGGTTTCCAGCTTCGATGAGATAAGGCATGAGAATTCGATTCACCAAAAAGCCCGGGCTATCCTTGACGACCACCGGCAGCTTTCCAATCTGCCGGACAAATTTTACGGCCCGATCGAGGGTTTCCTGTGAGGTTTGACGCGCGGCCACCACTTCCACCAACTGCATCCGGTGAACCGGGTTGAAAAAGTGCAGTCCCACGACTCGCTCAGGCCTGCGCGTGCGGGCGGCCAATTCGGAAATGGGCAGAGCTGACGTATTTGTCGCCAGGAGGGTTTTATCCCCGCCCAGGACATCGAGGCGCTGAAATATAGCCTGCTTCAGTTCCAAGTTTTCAACCGCGGCTTCGATTACTATATCGACCAGTCCCAACGGCGCCTCGTTTGGCGCGGGAAAAACGCGATCCATCCCGTCGCGCGCCTCACGACGGCTCAATGTATGCCTTTTGACTCCTTCATTGTAAATCTTTGCAATGTTGCTCATGCCGCGCGCCACCTGTTCGATATTCACATCGCGCAACAAAACAGTGACCCGCCGGGCGCTCAGCCATTGTGCGATCCCCGCCCCCATGACACCCGAGCCAATAACCGCTGCCCGTGAAATCGGCTTCGTCTCAATCGCCACAGCCGGAAATTTTTTCGCGCGTTCCTGCAAGAGGAATATGCGGATCAGGTTTCGACAGACGTCGCCTTGAAGCAAATCGACAACCGCATCCCGTTCGAGTGCGAGGGAACCGGAGATAGATTCTGAGATGCCGCGCGTGACGACCTCAAGCGCCTTCAGGACGGCCGGATAATGTCCATGCGTTTTCTGAAGCAATTTGGGCCTCAATTTTTTGGCGATCAGGGCCGCCACTACTGGATTATTGACCAGCCAATGGCTGCGACGCTGTGGTTTTCCGCCCATTATTTTTCTGACGGCTAAGGAAACGAGGTTTTCGGCTGGAACAATTTCGTCAACCATTCCCAATTTTGCAGCAGCCTGCGCCGCGGGAGTTTTCCCTCTCAGAATGATGTCGAGCGCCTTCGGCAATCCAATCAACCTTGGAAGTCGCGTGGAACCGCCCCAGGCCGGCAATAGGCCAATCTTCGTTTCGGGCAAACCAATTTTCGTGGCGTGGTCGGGCGAGGCAATTCGCCAGTCGCAGGCCAGGGCGATTTCAAATCCGCCTCCCACGGCGGCGCCATGAATTGCCGCCACCGTCGGGATCTTGAGCGCGGCAATCCGGTTAAACTGCACCTGGCCCATTTCAATGATTCCCCGAATTTGAGAGGCCGGCGCATTTTCGGAACACGATTTAAGGT
>DASYZW010000740.1:0-10807 GCA_035945915.1 Verrucomicrobiia bacterium
AATTCAGGCCACTGCATAACGTGGCGGCCGGCACGACGGGCGCGAGCAGTTTGGATATTTGCGCCGGCTCGGTGGTCGCTTTGAAGCTCGCAAAAATGTCGCCTTCAATACGCGCCGTTTTGCCGGCTGCCAGTTCGGCGCCGTAAAAGATTTTTCCTGACGGATCAAGATAACGGATAATTTTCATGGGGTTTCAGTATAGTACGGACTTATTCCAAATTGAATTTTTTACTCAAGGTTGCCCGCGAATCGCCGCCGACCCACACGGTGAATTCACCCGGCTCGACTGCCCATGCTTGTTTCGCGCCCCAAATCGCCAGATCGTTTCTCTGGATGTGAAGCGTCACATTCCTGGTTTCGCCGGCTCGCAAGCGAACGCGTGAAAATGCCTTCAATTCCCGTTGCGGCATCGCCACGCTCGCGGTCGTTTCGCGCACATACACCTGGGCCACTTCATCCCCGTCGCGGTCGCCGGCATTGGTCAAATCAAACGTAACGAGCACGTCATCATCGCTCCCGGGCGGCGGGGCCGTGACGTTCAGATTTTCATACTTGAAAGTCGTGTAACTTAATCCGAATCCAAACACGAATTGCGGCGAGTCGTCTCCGTCAACGTACCGGTTTCTCTTCGAGGGGAAATTGTCATAAAACACGGGGAGTTGGCCGGCATTTTTGGGAAAGGAAATGCTCAGTCTCCCGGCCGGATTATTATCGCCAAACAAGGTCTCGGCAATGGCGCGGCCGCCGAATTCTCCCGGGTACCAGGCTTCGAGAATCGCCGGCACATTTTCCGCCGCCCATGGGATCGTCAAGGGCCGGCCGTTTTCCAGCACGAGCACCACGGGCACGCCCGTTGCCACGACCGCTTCCAATAACTGTTCCTGGTTGCCGGGAAGGTCCAGGCTCGAACGGTCATGACCTTCGCCGGAAATGTTTGAATTTTCGCCGAGCCCCAAAATTACCGCGTCCGAGTTCGTTGCCAGCGCGACTGCATCCGCAATATTTTGGCCGTCGACAAATTGGACCCGGGTCTCCGGCGAAACGATTCTTTTAACTTGCTCGAAAATCCCGTATTCAGGCGAATCGAGACAGGGTTCATGTCCTGTGTAATCGCCCGTTTGCACGACATTCGCATTGGGACCGATCACGGCGATGCGCTTGAGATTTTTATCCAGCGGAAGGAGATGGTTCTTATTCTTCAAGAGACACATGGACTGCCGCGCGACTTCGAGTGAAAGGTCCAGGTGCGCCCGGGAGCGGCACACGGAATCTTCAAGGTTCGGGTCCACAAAGGGATGATCAAAAAGGCCCAACAGGAATTTTGCGCGCAAGATCCTGCCGACAGCCTCGTCCAGCGTGCCTTTGGATACACTCCCAGCTTTTACGCCGTCAATGAGCGCGTTCTGAAACGTGTCGTGGTTGAAATCGTAAAACTGCATGTCCACGCCCGAATTAATCGCGAGTCGCACGGCATCCGCGGGCGTGGCGGCGACATGATGGTCGGCGTAGAGGCGGCGAATCGCGCCGTCATCCGCCAGCGAAAAGCCCTGAAATCCCCATTCATTGCACAGGACTTTTTGCAGCAGCCACGGATTGGCGGTGCAGGGCACACCATCGATGTCGTTATACGCGACCATAACTCCCATGGCATGGCCTTCGCGGATGGCCGGTTCGAAACTTCCGAGCATGTCCATGCGCAATTCGCGTTCACCGGCGTGGACTGGCGCCGTGTTGATCCCGCTCTCAGGGGAGCCGTGTCCGGCAAAATGTTTTGGCTCGGCAATACACGCGTGGTCCGACGCAAGCGAATCGCCCTGGACGCCCTGGACATAGGCCAGCCCGAGTTGACCGGACAAAAACGGGTCTTCGCCAAAATCTTCTTCCACCCTGCCCCAGCGCGGCTCGCGAGCGACATCCAGGACCGGCGCGAAAATCATGTCCACACCGCGGGCGCGTGTTTCCGATGCGATGGCTTCGCCCTCGGCACGGGCCAAATCTGTATTCCAGGTCGTCGCCAAATTGACGCTTTGCGGAAAAATCGTGGAACCGTAACCCATGTAACCGTGCAGCGCCTCACCCGTAAGAAGAACTGGGATTCCGAGGCGGCTGGAATTCATCACCCATTTCTGGAGCGCGTTATAAAGTTGCGCGTCCGGGTATAACTCGTGAATCGCGCCAAGGCCCAAATCTCCAAAGGCCCTCTTTGCGCGTTCAGCAACGAACGGTGTGCCCGGTCTGACCTGGGTACCGTTCAACAGATTGCTTTTTGTCAGGATTGTGTTTTTGGCATCATAGAGATCAAGTTGGCGCGCTTTTTCTTCGGTCGTCATGCGACCAAGCAGGTCGGCGACGCGCGCGTCCACCGGTAATTCTGAATTTTTATAAGCCGGCCCGGCTGCCACGGCCGGGTAAATCACCACAGCCAGGCTGGCGGCGACGATTGTGAATTTGCATGTCATAGGGGATCAGTTTGAGATGCGGTCCAGGTTGCGGCTAGCTCGTCGCACGGCCGCCGGTGAGGTCGAAGGTAAAGCCCGTGGTGAAGCTTGCTTCCGGCGAGACAATAAAGCAGGCCATATCCGCGGCCTCTTCGAGCGTTCCGCAGCGTTTCATGGGAATTTTATCGGTCATGTAGGTCACCTGCGCCGGCGGCATGGCGGCGACCATGGGAGTCCTGATGACCGCCGGCGCGAGCGCATTCACGGTCACGCCGGCTTCCGCCAGTTCCTTGCCCTGCACTTTGGCCATTGCAATCACCGCGGCTTTTGAAGCGGAATAGGCCATCATGCCTGCGTTCCCCTCTTTGCCCGCGATCGAGGCGATATGCAAAATCCGGCCATAACCCTGTTGCGCCATGGATGGGATGACGGCCCGCGCGGTATTGAAAGAGCCGAAGAAATTAATCCGGAAAACCAATTCGACATTGGCGGGATCCACTTCATGGCTTTTGACATTGGTAATTCCGGTGGCGCCGGCACTATTGACCAGGATGTCGATTGGACCATTCTTTTGGATGAACCCCTTGATGGCCGCTTCGACTGCTTCCGTGTCGGAAACGTCCATGCAAAGAGTTTCGGCAGTTCCGCCGATGCTTGCGCGGGCGGAATCCAGCTTGGCGGGATCCAAATCGCAAATTACTGCTTTGACGCCCAGGCTGTGAAGCTTTTTTGCGATAGCCAGGCCAATGCCGGAGGCGCCGCCGGTGATTAACGCCCGCTGTTCGTTCCAGTTTTTCTTCATCGGGCAATTTTTTTCGCGGCATCCGTAAGATGGCGGCTCAACAGGATGCTTTCGGAAAGAACATCCACCTCGTTGCAGTGTTCCCAATCGATCCAGACGTATTCAATCGCGATCCAGCCGCGGAAGCGGTTCTGGTTCAGCGCCCGTAACGCGGCGGCAAAGCCAATGGTATTTTCTTTGAAGCTGCTTTGCAGCCGGCCATGGCGGGCGCAGCGGGCATGGAAATGCGTCGCCCGCGCGCAAAGCGGTTCAATTTCAGCGTCCGGGATGGCGGCGCGCGTAAAATGCGCATAGTCCAGCGTAAATCCGAGGCCCGGCACCAGGCCGGCCAAATTCATCGCGAGCGCGGGAGTATCGACGATGGACCCGACGTGGGGCTCGATTCCCACGGTCAGCTTCATCGAAGCGGCCTGCTCGACGCGCCACGCCAATTCCTCCGCGGCGCGGGCAAGAGACGTTGCCCGGCCTTCATTGGGGAAGACGACCCCGGGCAAAATCGAAACGTGTTTTGAGCCGGCGGAGGCAGCGTAGTCCAGGGTCCTGAGAAATTGCTGCCGCGCAAATTCCCGCCGTTTTCCTTCGGGGTGATTCACCGCGAAGTCGGCGAAGTTATCGTGGACCTGGAGGAAAATGTCAGAAGCCACCAGGCCCTGTTTATCGAGCCGGGCCCGAAGAGCGGCGCCATTTTTTTGGGGACGTTTCAGTTCTTTTTCCGGGCGCAGATGACTCCGGCCCGCGAACAGGCCAATGTCCACGCCGCGAAGTCCGAGCAACGAAATGACGCGCACCGCGCCTTCGTGCGACAGCAGCGGAAAGCTGAAATCGGCGCAACTGAGTTTGGGTTTCATGAGTTCAATTGGTTTGAAAGGACGGCGAGCCGTTCCTGCGGGACGCGCGATAGAGTTCGTCCAATTTATTCAAAGCGCTTTCCGGGCTGCGGCCATCGCGCAACGTTTCCTGCAATGCCATCCCCCCGCTGGTTTGGAGCGGAACGTAACCACTGTAACGCGGGCGCACGAACGCTTCCTCCTGGGTCGCTTTCGTTCCACTGAAAAAGCCGCCGCACAAAACATTCGCCGCCGGGTCGTTCCACGCGGAGGAATGAGACGGCTGGCCGCCCGTGTTGACGTACAGGGTTCTTTGGATGTTCGCGCCGGCGATGAACGAAGCGTAGTCCGCGGCAACTTCCGGGTTCCGGCATTGTGCGGAGAGCGCAACGCCGGTTCCGCCCAAGACGCTCCGCAACCGGGGCCCTCCCGGCTCGAGCGACACCAGGTTGCCGAACTGCAATCGGCTCCGGGCAAATCCGGACCGGGCATAATTATTGTAAGTGTAGGCGAAGGCGTTCCACGCAAAATCATCGGTCGTGGTCATGCGTTCGGCAACGTCGATGGGGTTCCAATTGAAAATTTCCGGCGGCATGAATTGCGTCAATTCGCGGAGCAAGTCCAGGGCTGTCCACATGGCATGACGCGGCGCAAATTCCTCGGGCGTGGAGCAGAGATCCGAACCAACGGCTTTCACCAACATAAGAAAATGCAGGAAAAGATCGGATTGAAACGCGGGCATCACGGCATATTTGCGGCGAGCGAGCGCAATGGCGTCCTTCCACGTGGCCGGCGGGGGAACTCCGGCGCGTTCGAGCAAATCGGGGCGCCAGCTCGGCGCAGGCGTCGCCGCGTCGATGGGCAGCGCGAGCAATCGGCCGGCGTAATGATAACTGTCAAAAGTCGCGCCTATCGAATTCTGCGCCCAATGATTGAATGCCGTGGGGGGCAGGAGGGTTTTGAGGTCATAGACGAGCTTCTTTTCAAAGGCAAAGCCCGCCCACGGATGATCGATGACAATCAGGTCGAACCTCGGCGCCAATTGGTCAATCGCCATGTGACCAAATTCATCGAGCGTGCGTTTTTCCCAGCGGATCCGGACACCCGGGTGCAATTCCTCATAACGTTGGGCCGTGGCGACCAGCGGCGGAAACGCGCGGCTGTGGTCCCATGCTATGCCGGTGAGTTGGACGGGGCGGGTCATGCCTGTTGACGAACTGCGGCAGGTTCTTCAACAGGCGCGCCTTTCACGGCCCGAATTCTTTCACATCGGTTGGTCCGCGCGGATTCACAGGCCGCTTCGATAATTTCCATGGAAGCAAGGCCGAGTTCGCCCGGCGAACCGTTTGGAGCTTTGCCGAGAACTGTGTCGATGAAATTGAGCGCCGGGGATTGGTCCGGGTAAATTTCGTTTCGCGCCAGCGGCCGGAATTCAGTGCGTTTGTCGGCAAAATCAATAAGCGTCATCGTGCCGCGCCAAAGCTCCAGTTGCAGGATTGCCTTGCTGCCGAACACCCGGACTTCGTAGTTGCGTTCGGACAACGGCGTGGCGGCGGTGGTGGCGATACTCGCGAGCGCGCCGTTTTCCAGCGTCACCGTTAGCGCATTATAAATGTCATTCTGCGAGCCGTCGTAATCAAAACGGGAATAGACTTCGGCCGGGCGCAATCCGGTAAGAAAAGTAAGATAGGCGGCGGTGTGCGAGACCTGGCAATAAATCTGGCCGCCGCCGGCAATGTCCGGATCGTTGTAGGAACCTTTGCAGGGCTCAATATAAACGTTTTTGGCGCCATGCGTGGGAGAGGTGTTGATTCCGCGAAGCAGTTTATCAATGGGATTGGTCATCAGGACGGAGATCATTTTGATCTGACCCAGGGCGCCAGCGCGGATGAGGCGGCGCGCTTCCTTGCCGTGGGCCGTGTAATGCCAGGGGCAGCTCACGAGCAAATGAAGTTTCTTCCGGGCGGCCGTTTCAACCAGTTCACGGGCCTCATCCGCGGTAAAAGTCATGGGTTTTTCAACCAGGACGTGGAGACCGCGCTCCAGGGCGGCCCGCGCCTGGGCAAAATGAACATTCGGGGTCGACGCGATTATTACGGCGTCCAGTTCTTTCAGCGCCAGCAGTTCACGAAAATCGACAAAGGCATGTTTTGCGCCGAAGTCGCGGGCAATTTTTTCGCAATTCGCTTTTTCACGGCTTTGGACTGACAGCAGTTCCGCGCCCGGGTGCGATTTGACGGCCGGAATGTGCGCCGATGTTGCCCACCAGCCTGCCCCAATTATGCCTACGCGGACCTTTTTCATAGTTCAACCTTTAAATGGCGCGAGCAAATCGCGCTTAAGTTCCACGCCAAAACCCGGTTTGTTGGGGTCGAGCGAGACCTTTCCATTCACCGGCAGCGGTTCCCCTTCAATCACGCTGAAAATTGGCTGGATTTCGGTGCCCTTCCCGACGGAGAGATATTCCGCATAGGGCGAATTCGTATTGGCCATGACAAAATGATAATTATACACGGAAGAGCCGTGCGGGATGACGGGCATGTCATAGGGCTTGGCCATGGCCGCGATCCAGCGCGTCGGGGTATAGCCGCCGCACCATTGCATCTCCGGCTGGATGATATCGGTGGCGTGATTATGGATGATGTTATGAAACGCCCTGGGGTGGTACTCGAGGTTTCCGGTCGCCAAAAGAATTGGCGAAATGCGATCGCGCAGGATGCGATTATTTTCCGTTGCCCAGCCATTCTGGAGCGGGTCCTCGAACCATTTGACGTCATAGTCGCGGACCCGTTCGGCCACGCGAGTCGCGAACTCAATGTCCCATGATAGATAACAATCAATCATGATTTCCATGTCATCACCCAGTCCCGAACGCAATTTGGCAACCAGCTTCTCCATTTTCTTAATGCCGTCGCGTCCGCTTTCCACTCCCCACGGCGCGGCAATTTTTACGCCCAGAAACCCGCGGTCGCGCCAGGCATCCACATAATCCGGATGGATTGTAACATAGCACGGAATCGATTCTTTCGTTTGGCCGCCGAGAATTTTGTAGACGGGAAGTTTCTGCGCTTTGGCCACTAAATCATACAAGGCAAGGTCCACGCCGGCCATGGCCATGCTGGTAACCCCGCCCAGACCATACGGAAGGGTAGAGCGATTCATCTGGTCCCAGATCAATTCGATATTGAACGGGTCCTGGCCGATGAGAAACCGTTTAAGATGCTGGTCGATGACACTGCAGGCGAAGGCGCCGCCCCCGTAATTGGCGCAAAAACCGGTCACGCCTTCGTCGGTGAAAATCTCAATAACAAACGGGTCCTGGCCGCCGCCCATCCACAAGGAACGAATGCGGGAATACCTCGGATGGACGGACATGGGATTGGAAATCAGCGTCTGCGCCTGCCAGCCGCCGCCCCAATATTGGGATTCGCCCATGGCGGCGCCACGCGCCCCGGTGTCGCCGGATTTGACGGTATATAACTTAATATCAGTGATCTTCATCTAATGCGGTAATTCGTGAATGATCTTAAAATCGCAGGCTGTTCCTATTCGCACAATGGACAAAATGACAATGCGCATGGACTTTTTGGCAGGGGTTCATTTGGGATGACGGCTGCGGTCACGCCATTGGCTCGGGGTTAAATTCAGTTTTTGCCGGAAGAGGCGGGAAAAATAAAGTTCGTCCTCAAAACCGGTCTGCAAGGCGATTTCTTTGACCGGCATCTCGGTTTCCGCCAGCAGGCTGCGGGCGCGCACCAGGCGAAGTTCCAATAAATATTGATGCGGGCTCAAACCGGTGTGGCCGGTAAAGGTGTGGCGAAACCAGCTATAACTGACGCCCATTTCCTGTGCCAATACTTTCATATCCAGGCTGCGATGGAACTCCTCCTGGATTCGGGTGATGGCCCCTTCGATGACATTGGCATTTTGCATGTCTACGGCCGACTGCGCCTGCTGGGCCGAATAGAGCAATCCCATGAGATTGTTCGTGGCGCCGGCCAGGATCTGCTGGAGCGCCGGGCGATTGGCGCGGACGGCTTGCATGATCCGGCTGAAAGTCGCTAAAACGGTATCCTCGGCGCCAATTTTGACCACGGGATTTTTTGGGGAAAAAAACCGATGCCGCAGCCAGCGCCGGGCGATTTCACCATCGAAGCCGATCCAATGTTCGTGCCAGCCCGTTTCCGCGCGCGGCGTGTACCGGTGCCAAACGCCCGGGAACAGGAGAAATGCGTGGCCGGCTTCGATGTTCGCGGAGAAATTAGGTTTGCATTCGAAAGTACCGCTGCCGCTGGAAATGTACAGGAGCGCAAATCCGTCAAGAATTCGCCCGTGCCTCCAATCAAAATCAAAACCTTTCGGATGGCCGCTCAAGGGATATTCGGTGTGTGAGGCGACGCGCGATTCGCCGGCCGTCGTGGCGTAAAGCCCCCAGTTTTTATCGCGCTGGCTGACGGGAAAATAGCGATAAAATGCGGCAGTTTCGGATTTCATGCGACTGCGGGAATTTGGGTCTCTGCAATCGCGAAGTCAAGTGTTCAACTGCGTAAAACCATTTTGTCCATGAGAATTGCCATTTTGTCCATTGTTGGCAGAAACAAACCGGCTATATTCGCGCTAATTCCATCGGAGAAAGTCGCGCCCCAGGTTATTGGCAGAAAGGATACTGGTATGAGTGCAAAAAAACACAATGTCGCCCGGTTACTTACCATGTTACTACTGGCATGGTGCGCCCACGCAGCCCGTGGCGCGGTCTTAGATTGGCCGCCGAACCAATATCTTCCAACGCTTTCGCCGCCGGCAGCGACGATTGAGTGCATCAGCATGGATGGAATTCCAACTACTGAACAGACCTTGTTTACGTCGCTGGAAGGGATTGTGAACCAGACGCAACCGCGGCTTGCCGTCGTCACCGACACCGCGGAGGGCGAGTTCGCCTGGCTGACGATTCATAATTTGAATTACGCCACCAACTATTTTACCAATGCTTTTCAGGCCATTCTCGATTATGAAACGAATGTTACCGGGCTGGTCGTCTATGATCCCCATGAGTGGGACACGCTCAATCTGGCGACGACCATTTCGGGTTTAAAAGATGAACTGGTTTGCGACCCAAGCCTGTTACATACCCTGACGAACTCTCCCTATAATCTGGCCGTCAAGGACGACCTGCGTGGAAAGTTTTCGACCAAGTATCAGGTCTATGGCTATCTTTACACCAACTACTGGCCGCAATGCACCCATCGCCTTATCGCCGGAATGGGTACTAACAACTTCTGGAATCTGCGCGATTACACGATTGCCATGAAGGTTGCGGTGCTGTGGCTGGACCCAACGATAACGGCCGATGCGAACACGCTGTCGCTGTTCATGAACCAAATGACGCCTGCCGGCGGAGTTTATCTGGGTTTTTGGCCGAATGAAGCCGGCGACATGAATTGGATTGGGTCCTACGGCATCCCGGTCATGGCCAGTGACGACTTTGACAACGCCTCGGTTTACGGCGGTGTCATCTCGCAGATTTCTATTCCGCCTATTCCGCCGGCGCCGCCCCTGCAAAATAAAATCTACGTCTCCCTGACCATGAGCGACGGCGATAATGTCCAGGAGGTTGAGCACAGGATGAAAGAACTCTGGAATAGCGGCTGGCGCGGCAGTGTGCCCATCGGCTGGACCATACAGCCGCTGCTGGCCGATTTCGACCCGGCGATATTGAATTATTATTGGAGCACGGCCACCACCAATGATTGCCTGATCGCGGGTCCATCCGGCGCCGGTTATGCCCATATCGAGCATTGGAGTGGCGCGAATCTCGCGGCTTTCGCCGATGCCTCCAATCCTTACCTCCAACGCAGCGGTATTCGGACCATTACCGTTTGGGACACTGTATCCGGCGCCGAGGCCGACGCCTACGCGACGAATTGCCCGACGCTGCTTGGCATCAACGATTATGACGACGGATACTACGTGACCAGTGACCTGGGGCTGCCGGTAATTGGATTTCCCGCGGGCGGGAACTACGAGGGAACGACAAACGCGCTGATCAGCGCCATCCAAAGCGCCGCCAGCGGTTGGAGTGGTGCGTCGCCGCTCTTTATTGACGTCCAGGCTGATTCCTGGCTCCTGGACCTCTCAGAAATGTATGAAGTGACAAAGGCGTTCAGCCCATCGACTTATGTGTTCGTGCGTCCGGATCAATTATTTTTGCTCTATCAAAAGTCGGCGGGTTTGAGCCAGGGTGGAGCGTTGCCGTATGTGGCGACTCAACCGGTGAGCCAGTTCGCCAACCCGGGCGATAACGTCACTTTTAATGTCATTGCCACCGGAACCGGGCCATTGAGCTATCAATGGCAGTTTAATGGCGCCAACATCGCGGGAGCGACCAACGATAGTTATACCATCTCCGGCGCACAGGCGGCCAACCTCGGCTATTACCAGGCCGTTGTTACGAACCTTTACGGCTCCGCCCTCAGTGCCGCTGCCACGCTGGCCCTGTTTGGCGTGGATGAGGTCACAAATACAGTTTACTACGACGTCTTCGGCAGAAGCGGGCGCTTGAACGGCTCGACTCCCAGCCCGACGGATTTCGGCAACGCCACCTGGTATGCATGGCAGCAATTGATTACTGACGGTTCCGCGCTGGCCGTGACCAACGCCGCGCCCAAGGGCGCCAACAACAATGCCTTCCTGCCCTTCACGCCGCAGTTGAACAATATTTATACTCTTTCGGCCGACATCTA